>NZ_HF986781.1:98781-114222 GCF_000431195.1 Prevotella sp. CAG:255
CACATAACCACCGCCGTTGCCCGACTCGTCTTCAGGTATTCCCTTGTGATAAGAGAAACTGTAGACGCGAACCACAAGCGGACCTTTGTTGTCATATTTCGAAAATGTGGCCGGACCATCTGAAGGATGTGCCGCGAACACCTTGCTGTCTGTTATCTTAAACCCGTCTGCACGGCTCAATGCCGGCTCTTCGAGAGTTGCAAAACGCGGAAGCTCCGTGAGCCTCTTCAGCACATCCATAAGATAAGGATATGTAAACACGTTAAGCTTAAGCAGCTCGCGCAGGTTCTGCATTGCAGGCGGTATGCTGTCAATGAAATGCTTCTTGCGCTCAAAGAATCCTCTGAAGCCGTATGCACCAAGCACCTGAAGCGTACGGAAAAGCACGAACAGGCTAAGGCGCTCGGCAAAGTGTCTTACAGAAGGCACTTCGGTATAATTTTTCAGAGAATTATAATATTCGTATATCAGCTCGCGGCGCAGCTTATGAGGGTATTTTGCCGAAGCCTGCCACAGGAATGAGGCAAGATCGTAATAAAAAGGTCCCTTGCGTCCGCCCTGATAGTCGATAAAATACGGACGTCCTGAAGCGTCGAGCATTATGTTGCGTGCCTGAAAGTCGCGATACATGAAGCTGTCTGTCTTTTCTGCAACGAGGTCTTTTGCAAAAAGCCTGAAGTTGGCTTCAAGCTTAAGCTCGTGGAAATCGAGCTCGGCAGGCTTTAAGAAACAATACTTAAAATAATTGAGGTCGAAGAGCACGCTGTTCTCGTCAAACTCCGGCTGCGGATAACAGTTAGACCAGTCGAGGCCGCGGGCGCCGCGTATCTGTATGTTCGGCAATTCCTTTATCGTGTTTATCAGCAACTGCTTCTCCTTTTGGTTGTATCGTCCTCCGGCTTCGCGTCCGCCGCTTATTGCACTGAACAGCGACACACGTCCGAGGTCTTCCTGCAGATATCTCAGCTCATCGTCTGACACTGACAATATACGGGGTACGGGCAGCTGGCGCTTGCGGAAATGGCCCGAAAGATATATAAAAGCGTGATTCTCGTCGCGGCTTGTGCCTATTGCACCTATCACCGAACTGCCGTCGTCGCCTGTCATTCTGTAATATTCGCGGTTGCTTCCGGCCTGCGGCAGCTTCTCTGTGCTCACCGGCTCAGAGCCGTGCCATTGCCTATATAGTTCTATAAGTTTCTGCATGACGTCAAAACATTTTATCATCCTTCTTGCCCCGCTTCTTTCCGATAAACTCGGCCAGGACAAAATCCAGCACCATGAGCAGCAGTATTATGCCAAGAGACATCAGCCACGACTCCGTAATATACATCAGTCCGGCAGAAAGTACGATGAAAATAAGCCACTGCGACTTCTTTATTTTAAAATCCTTAATGTCCATAAAGTATTTTTCTTGACTCGAAACTAACCCGGCCATCAGCTTATGCCAAACTAATCTACAGGGCTGAAAGTGCATCAGGACATCGGCCCGCCCAAAGGCGAAAACTTGCCCGACAACCATCACGCAGCCTCAACAAACGGGGCTAAGATGCTATAGCCGAATAACATTCGGTGCAAAGATAAGCAAAATCAAAGACAATATGAAATAATGGTGTTTATTTTTGACAAACGTAAGGACATAAAAAAAATCGCATGTCCTCACGACAAGCGATTTTCAAAAAACAAACTACTTAAAAACTAATCTACTAAAACAAATCAAAAAAATATCTACTTTAGGATCTTTATCCATAACGTATCTATCTGTTGACATGCAAATATAGACATTTTATAATTCGTGACAAAACATTTTTCAAAAAAATTGCGCAAAAAAACATCTATACCGCAAAAAAAAGAGGCTGCCCGTTAAGCAGCCTCCCATTTTGTTATTTGTAGTTTACAAATTACATCATTCCGCCCATTCCGGGAGCGCCCATAGGCATCTGAGGCTTATCCTCAGGTTTGTCAACGATCAGGCACTCTGTTGTGAGGAACATGCCTGCTATTGAAGCTGCGTTCTCAAGAGCTACGCGGGCAACCTTGGCAGGATCGATGACACCGGCCTTACGCATA
Organism: Prevotella sp. CAG:255; assembly: GCF_000431195.1. NCBI lineage: Bacteria > Pseudomonadati > Bacteroidota > Bacteroidia > Bacteroidales > Prevotellaceae > Prevotella > Prevotella sp. CAG:255. The sequence goes on from NZ_HF986781.1 coordinate 100,852, forward strand.
TCCTCATAAACATCTGTACGTGCGTTGTAACCGAAGTCGCCTTCGCCTTCCTTAACCTTCTGAACAACAACAGCACCTTCGCCGCCTGCGTTGGCAACAATCTGACGGAGAGGCTCCTCGATTGCACGCTCAACGATGTTGATACCTGTCTGCTCGTCTGCATTGTCACCCTTCAGGTTCTTCAGGCCTTCAAGAGCGCGGATGTATGTTGTACCACCTCCGGCAACAACACCTTCCTCGATAGCAGCACGTGTAGCGCAGAGAGCATCGTCAACGCGGTCTTTCTTCTCTTTCATCTCAACCTCGCTGTTTGCACCAACGTAGAGCACTGCCACACCACCGGCCAACTTAGCCAGACGCTCCTGCAGTTTCTCTTTGTCGTAGCTGCTTGTTGTGTTTGCTATCTCGTTCTTTATCTGAGCAACGCGGTCAGCTATGAGCTGCTTCTCGCCAGCACCGTTTACGATGGTTGTGTTGTCCTTAGAAACTACGATCTTGTCGCAAGTACCAAGCATTTCGAGAGTAGCCTGCTCAAGCTTCAAGCCCTTGTCCTCGCTGATTACGAGTCCGCCTGTCAGTACGGCGATATCCTCGAGCATAGCCTTACGGCGGTCGCCAAAGCCAGGAGCCTTAACAGCACAAATCTTCAAGTTGCTGCGCAGACGGTTTACAACCAATGTTGTAAGAGCCTCTGAGTCAACATCTTCTGCAATAACGAGCAACGGACGTCCGCTCTCAGCTGCAGGCTGCAGGATAGGCAAGAAATCTTTCAGGTTGCTGATCTTCTTGTCGTAGATAAGGATGTAAGGATTCTCCATTACACACTCCATCTTGTCAGCGTCTGTTACGAAATATCCGCTCAGATAACCACGGTCGAACTGCATACCCTCAACAACACCGATGTGTGTGTCGCGGCTCTTGCTCTCCTCGATAGTGATAACGCCGTCCTTAGATACCTTGCGCATAGCGTCAGCCAGCAGTTTACCTATTTCAGGATCGTTGTTTGCGCTGACAGTAGCAACCTGCTCAATCTTGTCATAGTTGTCGTCAACCTTCTCAGCGTTGTTCTTGATATATTCAACAACGGCAGCAACAGCCTTGTCGATACCACGCTTCAGGTCCATCGGGTTTGCACCTGCTGTAACGTTCTTCAGTCCTTCAGTAACAATAGCCTGTGTAAGGATAGTTGCTGTTGTTGTACCGTCACCTGCATCGTCACCAGTCTTGCTTGCAACGCTCTTAACAAGCTGTGCGCCTGTGTTCTCAAAGCGGTCCTCAAGCTCAACTTCCTTTGCTACGGTTACACCGTCTTTTGTTATCTGCGGAGCACCGAATTTTTTCTCAATAACAACGTTGCGGCCTTTAGGACCGAGTGTTACTTTCACTGCATTTGCCAACTGGTCAACGCCTCTCTTCAAGAGTTCGCGGGCGTCTGTATCGAATTTTATTTCTTTAGCCATGATGATTTTATTTTTATATGAAGGTCACATTTATGGCACATTGTCCGTAGTCATAATGCCTACCTGCGTGCCGGCGGCCTCATAGGGTTGTTTTTAAATTATTGATCTGAATATATTATTTTACTATAACAGCGAGAACGTCGCTTTGGCGCATCATAAGATACTTAACGCCGTCATACTCAAGCTCTGTGCCTGAATATTTGCCGTAAAGAACCTCATCACCTTCTTTAAGAATCATTTCCTCATCCTTAGTGCCTGTGCCAGCAGCAACGATAGTGCCGTGCAAAGGTTTTTCTTTTGCTGTATCAGGAATAATGATACCACCGATTTTCTCTTCTGCCGGTGCAGGAAGTACCAGCACTCTGTCTGCTAATGGTTTAATGTTCATAATCTTTATATTTAAACTGTTATTTATACGTTTTATATTATCGATGCTTTGAGCATCCGCAAACACAATAGCGAAAAGCGTGCCAAAAGCCAAAATGTCAGTCTTTGGTTGTCAGTGTATGACAAACGTGTCAGTCATAACACATTGATGACATACTGCCAAGATAGTCACAAAGAAGAGACAATCCTACATGTCCTTATATATAAATATGTATAACGTGCTTTAAAATGACGCTACACGGAAGGCGCAGCCGTTAGAAAAAAGACAAAGGTGTTTTGCCGTCAATACCACAGAGATAATCTCTGAATACATCTTTATGCACACGATATTTTCAACTTATGCCGTTTCTGACTTATATCCAGCAACAAGGCATGCAGTCTGACGAATATTCAAAATGCGTGAATTATAGTCTAACAGGCGACATTATGACATAAAGAAAATGTCAGTAAAATTTAATGAAATAGAAATTCACGGGGCACATACAGGCATTAAAACGGCAACAAAACAAGGATTTCACAGCAAAAGACATGCACTTGTATTTCAAAAGCTAGTCTTTTACATTGCCAAAGCTATGCTTTTACAATACAAAACACACTTATTCAGAAGGCCAAAAGCCTTAATTTACGGTAGTTTTAAGACAAAAGCGATGCACATTTATCGAAAATCTCTCATAACACAAAGCTATTCAAGACATTACGAATGCACACAAAAAGCCGTAATTTTCAGCCGAAAATATTTTATCTTTTTGAACAACGCGATTCTGCGAGATTATACAAAATCAACATGTAAGCAATTCCGGTTAATTACTTACATGTTGTATTTCAACATAACGAAATAAGACTAGACGTCATTTCTGCTTTTTTCCGTTTATAACAAGATTCTTTATCTTGGTATTTTCTATCACGCTTTTATCAAAAGAATTGGCACTGTCAGTGATATTGCAGTTGACAAACGAGAAGTCTGTCAGCCGGTATTTATCTGACGTTCCTACGTCGAAGAAGTTATCACACGTAGCGTCAACATTGCTTACTGATATATTGTTGCAAACAGACATCGGCATGTCGTCGCGCTGTTCGGGCTTATAGAATTGTGTCCAAGGACGAACGACAAGGAAACTTCCGCAACGTCCGCTCAACGTTTCAAGGCTTACATACTCATAATGCTGCGGCGTGTCGGGGCGCATCTTCAGCCACAGAACACGGTTGGCATCATTGAATGTGCAGCGTCGCATAACGATGTTGCGGTTGTGCAGACTCTCGCTTCCGAGCGTCAGGCAGCCATGCACCTTGCCATAAGTGCAGTCCTGCACGATGACGTTATAGTTAGGACCATTGTCAGGGTCTTTATCGGCAAACGTTCCCTTGCCTCCCTTCAGCACTACGGCATCGTCGTTGACGCTCATATAGCATCCGCTTATCAGTATGTCGTGACAGTTGTCTATGTCAACGGCGTCGCTACTTGGCGCCTTTACGCCCGAAGTTGGTGCAAAGATATAGCATCCGATGTATTTAACATGGTGACAGCGGTAAAGATGATTTGTCCAGAAAGCACTGTTTATCAGTCTTACGTCCTGCACCTGAACGTTGGCGCAATGCGACAGATATACAAGACGCGGACGCAGAGCCTCAAGATTGGTGCAGTCGGGATTAAACTTGCGCCTGATCCAAAACTCCTCCCAGAAGCGCAGTCCGTTGCCGTTTATCGTTCCCGGGCCAGTGATGGTGAAGCCATCTAATCCATCGGCGTTTATCAGAGCTGCAAAATAGTTGAACGTCTGCCCCTCCATTCGGGTCTTGACTAGCGGATAATATTTTATTGCATCAACGCCTTTAATCACTCCGCCACGGCAAATATGCAAATGAGTGCCCTGCTTGAAAAACAGCGAACCACTGAGAAACGTGCCTTCGGGCACCACTATCACTCCCCCGCCCTCTGCCGCTGCAAGGTCGATGACGCGCTGTATTGCCTCTGTCTGCAACAGAGTCGAGTCGTTTTTCACGCCATAGGACGTGATGACATACTTGCGCCCGAGTGTATCAATGTCTATACGCGACGTATCGTTAAACCATGCCGGAATGTCCGTTCCGTCGGGAAAGCTGTCGCCCGAGGCTCCTGCGCTGACCGTAAAGGCCATAAGGACAAGCACTACAGTCAATATCTGCTGAAAAAACTTCATGACTAATTATAATTTTTTGTTGGTTACATTCATCCTCCGCCACAACCTGCGCGGTATCAGCCTCCAGAAGAACACGAGAATGCTGTAGCGCCAGTCGATAATCTTAACATGCCTGTGGGCCGTTACGGCCTTCACAATCTCACGTGCAACGTACGTCTTGTCCATCAGCATTGGATAGCTGCCGCTGCCCGACAGCAGCGGGGTGTCGACAAATCCCGGCCTGATGTCAGTAAATCTTATATGCAGACGGCGCATGTTGGACAACTGTTCGAGCGCCTGAATGTACGTGTTCTGATATGCCTTCGACGCGCTGTACGACGGTGCCGCGCCAAGTCCCTTTGTGCCGGCTATTGAAGACACCACGGCTATGTCGCCGCCAAGATTGTCAGCCATATAGTTAAACATCGTGTCGACCATCTGCGTAAATCCGAACACGTTGACGCCTACCGTGTCAAGCTCGGTGTCTGCGTCAAGCCGCGGATTCTGATGTCCTACACCTGAGCAATAGACAAAAAGATTCACTCCGCCCATGCGCCCCACAAGGTTGAGCAACCTGCGCGGCGCCTCCTTGTCGGTAACGTCCATGGCGCACACCTCCACCATGGCAGGATTAAGCTCTTTAATCTCAAGCAACTTGTCTTCACGCCTTGCGGCAATGCCGATAATCCAGCCTTCTGCCAGCAATATCTTGCTAACTTCGCGCCCTATGCCCGAAGAAGCACCTATAATAACAGCTCGTTTCATCAGTGCGAAAATAATAATATTTGACGATTCTGTCAAACTTTGCATACGTTTTCAGACAAAATAAAATAAAATTGCTTATATTTGCAGTTGGTAAGTGGCAATGCGGCACACGGCGCAACATATTCCGCCATGGAACATGCCTCACGACATTGAATAAAAACATTTTTCTGAAATTTTTAAACGTAAAGCATATTTTATGAAGGACTTTTTTAAATACATGGCCGCCACGGTTGTCGGCTTGATAGTTTTCACCCTGCTAACAGGCGTACTTGGAGTGATGTGTATCGCAGGCATGATTGCCTCTGAAAGTTCAGCAAAGGACGTGAGCGACAACACGGTAATGGTGCTCAACCTGTCGGGAGTGCTCAACGAACGCTCTGAAGAAAGCATCATGGACCAGCTGAGCGGAAGTACGGTTGGGAACATGGGACTCGACGACATACTCGATGCCATTAAAAAAGCCAAGAACAACGACAAGATTAAAGGTATATATATTGAGGCAGGAATGTTCGGCGCCGACTCTTACGCGTCGATGCAGGCCATACGCAACGCGCTGAAAGACTTCAAGAAGAGCGGGAAATGGATTGTGGCTTACGGCGACGTATACACACAGGGCACCTACTATATCGCATCGGTTGCCGACAAAATATTCCTGAATCCGAGCGGACAGATAGACTGGCACGGTCTGGCTTCGCAGCCGATATTCCTGAAAGACATGCTGGCAAAGTTTGGCGTGAAGATGCAGCTGGCTAAAGTGGGCACATATAAGAGCGCTCCCGAAATGTTCACTGCCGACAAGATGAGCGACGCCAACCGCGAACAGGTTACGGCTTATATTAGCGGAATATGGCAGACCATCTGCAAGGACGTGTCTGAAAGCAGAAAGATCAGCGTCGATTCGCTTAACGCCTATGCCGACAGACTGATAACCTTCGACGATCCGAAAGAGTTTGTCAAGCGCAAGATGGTGGACAAGCTTATATACACTGACGGCATAAAGGCCGAAATAAACAAGCTCATGAAAAAGGATGCCGACGACAACATCAACACGGCAGGACTGGCAGAGATGAAACTTCTGACTGACAACAGCAGCAAAGGAGACGAGATTGCTGTATACTATGCTTACGGAAACATTGTTGACAGCGAGGAGACAGGCATGATGAGCCAAGGCCACAACATCGTGGGCAAGAAGGTTTGCGAAGACCTGCAGGCTCTGGCCGACGACGATAACGTAAAGGCCGTGGTGCTGCGCATCAACTCGGGAGGCGGAAGCGCTTATGCCTCAGAACAGATATGGCACTATGTTGAAATGCTGAAAAAGAAGAAACCCGTGGTTGTGTCTATGGGCGGCATGGCTGCATCGGGCGGCTACTATATCAGCAGCGGCGCCAACTGGATTGTGGCTGAGCCCACAACGCTGACCGGCAGCATCGGCATATTCGGCATGTTCCCCGACTTCAGCGGACTGCTCACGCAGAAACTCGGCGTTAAGTTCGACGAGGTGAAGACCAACAAGAACAGCGGTCTGGGCACGCCTGCACGTCCTTTCAACGAAGAGGAGATGGCATACATCGAGAACTATATCGACCGCGGCTACAAGCTGTTCCGCTCACGTGTGGCAGAAGGCCGCAAGCTGAGCATTGCACAGGTAGAGAAAGTGGCTCAAGGCCATGTATGGCTCGGACAGGATGCATACAAGCATAAACTGGTAGACCAGCTCGGAGGCCTCAACGAGGCTGTGGCAAAGGCTGCAAGTCTGGCAAACCTGAAGGAATATCACACGGCTCCTTATCCCGGAAAGAGCGACTGGATGGAGCAACTGCTCAACAAGGCATCGCAGGGCAGCTACATCGACAATCAGCTGCGCCTCACCCTTGGCGAATACTATGAGCCGTTCATGCTCATCAGAAGCATGAACAGACAGAACGCCGTGCAGGCACGCGTGCCGTTCATACTTAACATCAGATAAACAAAGCAGGCGCCCACAGGCACAGCTGCCGGCGCGCCTGCTGCATATAACGACAAACAATATAATGAATTCAGTAAAGGAATGGAAGGCGACTTTATAAAGATAAACGAATGGATGCTTCCGCTGAGCTGGCTCTACGGCCTGGGCGTAAGGCTGCGCAACCAGCTTTTTGAGCTCGGCATTCTTAAAAGCCGCAGCTTCGACATTCCGGTAATATCGGTAGGAAACATCACCGTGGGCGGCTCGGGCAAGACGCCCCACGTGGAATATCTCATCCGCCTGCTCAAAGACAAGGGCAAGGTGGCCGTGCTGAGCCGCGGATACAAGCGCAAGAGCAAGGGCTACGTGTTGGCCAAGGACGACACTGAGATGAGAAAGATTGGCGACGAGCCCTACCAGATGAAGCAGAAATTCAAGGACATATACGTGGCTGTAGACAAAAACAGATGTCACGGCATTGACCGCATAACCGGCGACGAAGAGACGAAAGACACCGACGTGATACTGCTCGACGACGCCTTTCAGCACAGATATGTCAAACCGGGAATCAACATTCTGCTCGTTGACTATCACAGGCTCATCATCTACGACAAACTGCTGCCTGCCGGCCGACTGCGCGAACCGCTAAGCGGAAAAGCAAGGGCCGACATCGTTATTATAACAAAATGCCCCAAGGACCTAAAGCCCATGGAGTATCGCGTGATAATAAAGGCAATGAACCTGTTTCCATATCAGCAGCTATTCTTCTCCACTCTCGAGTATGAAGACCTTAAGGCCGTGTTCGGCAGCAGGACAAAGACGCTCGACAGCATCAGAAAGAATAAGGAGAACGTGTTGCTGCTCACAGGCATTGCGTCGCCCAAACAGATGATTTACGACCTGAAGCCTTACGCCGGCAACGTTGTGCCGCTGACATTCGGCGACCACCATCAGTTTACCGGAAGGGACATTGAACGGATAAACGAGGCGTTCGACAAGATGCCGTCGCCCAAAATAATAATCACTACAGAAAAAGACAACTCGAGACTGGCCGGAATGGACGGACTTTCTGAAGAGGTAAGGCAAAATCTATACATGCTGCCCATAAGAATAAAGTTCATGCTCGGTCAGGAAGAGGAATTTAACGAAAAAATAATTGGTTATGTACGAAAAAATTCAAGAAACAGCATCCTGGCTAAAGCAAAGGATGACAACAAGCCCAAAAACGGCAATAATTCTGGGAACAGGCCTAGGACAATTAGCTTCAGAAATCACTGACAGCTACGAGTTTCCTTACTCTGAAATACCTAACTTCCCCGTTTCTACGGTAGAGGGACACGCCGGCAAACTGATTTTCGGCAAGCTCGGCAACGTTGACATAATGGCAATGGAAGGACGCTTCCACTATTATGAAGGCTACAACATGAAGGAAGTTACGTTCCCGATACGCATAATGTACGAACTCGGCATAAAGACTCTCTTTGTAAGCAACGCTTCGGGAGGCATGAACCCTGAGTTCAAGATCGGCGACCTGATGATAATCACAGACCACATCAACTTCTTCCCGGAGCATCCGCTGCGCGGAAAGAACTTTCCCACAGGCCCGCGCTTCCCGGACATGCACGAGACTTACGACAAGAAACTCATAGCAGAGGCCGACGCCATTGCCGCCGAAAAGGGCATACGCGTGGTTCACGGCGTTTATGTGGGCGTGCAGGGTCCTACGTTTGAGACTCCGGCAGAATACAAGATGTATCACCGCCTTGGCGGAGACGCCGTAGGCATGAGCACGGTGCCTGAGGTTATCGTGGCACATCACTGCGGCATAAAGACATTCGGTATAAGCATCATCACCGACCTCGGACTCGAGGACACACCGGTTGAGGTAAGCCATGAGGAGGTGCAGATTGCAGCCAACAAGGCTCAGCCGCTGATGACCGAAATAATGAGAGAGATGATCAACCGTGCATAACCTGTGCCGGCCGGATTATAGGATACAAGGAGTTAAGAATGTTGCCTAAAGGCGTATTCTTAGCTCCTTAAATCGAAATATAACAAAGAAAAAACTAAAAGCAGAATGACAGACATTGCGAAACTTGGCGAATTCGGACTTATCCGTCACCTCACAGACGGACATGCCCCCAAAAACGAATCGACAATATACGGCGTAGGCGACGACTGCGCCGTGATGCACTATCCCGACAAGGAAGTGCTCGTTACGACAGACATGCTTATGGAAGGCGTCCACTTCGACCTTACATACATCGACCTGCAGCACCTTGGCTACAAGTCGGCAATGGTGAACATAAGCGACATATTCGCCATGAACGGCACACCGCGCCAGCTCATTGTAAGCATTGCGCTGAGCAAACGCTTCACGGTTGAGGACATGGAGATGTTCTACAGCGGCCTGCGCATGGCCTGCGAAAAATGGAACGTAGACATTGTGGGCGGCGACACGACGTCGTCGTACACCGGACTGGCCATAAGCATAACGTGCATCGGCGAATGTGCAAAGGAGGATATCGTATACAGAAACGGCGCTAAGGACACCGACCTGATATGCGTCAGCGGCGACCTCGGCGCGGCATACATGGGCCTGCAACTGCTAGAGCGCGAAAAGAGCGTCTACTATCAGCAGGTGAACGAGGCAAGGAAGAAGAACGACAAGCGTGCGCTCGAAGAGCTGGCCCACTTTCAGCCTGACTTTGCCGGAAAGGAATATCTGCTGCAGCGCCAGCTAAAGCCGGAGGCAAGAGGCGACATTCTGCAAGCACTGCGCGAGCGCAACATACACCCCACGGCCATGATGGACATAAGCGACGGACTGAGCAGCGAGCTGCTGCACATCTGCAACCAGAGCAACTGCGGGTGCCGAATTTACGAAAAGAACATCCCCATTGACTATCAGACGGCTGTGATGGCAGAGGAGATGAACATGAACGTAACTACGTGTGCGCTCAACGGCGGCGAAGACTACGAGCTGCTGTTCACCGTGCCCATAGGCGACCATGAGAAGATTGAGGACATGAAAGACGTGAAGCTCATAGGGCATATCACAAAGAAAGAACTGGGCCACATGCTCGTAAGCCGCGACAACAACGAGTTTGAGCTGAAAGCTCAGGGCTGGAATCCCTTAAAAGACTAAGACAATAAATTATTCACCATACAGGAATGTTCAGGCTGCAGGCAGTCTGAACATTTTTTGTTAAAACAGTTACTACTTAAGACTAACACAAAAGCTAAGATCAGTGATGGCATCTAATTACATAACCAGCATGCTCCATCACGTTAAGCCCAAGCAGAAGGCATCAAGTTGCTTTTCGAAAGGCATGCTTTTGCATGACAAAACAAGACCTTTCATGATGCAAAAGATATGCTTTCAGCCGGATATAGACACGCATCCGATACAAAGCAAAAAGAAAGATGAAAAGAAATCCACCACGGAATGAATGAACAAAAAAAGTTTTTCGAAGAAACTCATCACTCGTCACAACACGGCATAAGGCACTGCAAATCAAAGCATTATGGCGTGACGAGTTGTCGTGCAAACTCATCACATCAAGCATAAATCAACCAAAATCAGGACAAAAAAGAACGGCTAAATCTTTGTGTGATGAGTTTGCACGACAACTCATCACACCGCAAGCAACTGGATATCAACAAATTACATGCGAATGTGACGAGTGATGAGTTTCTACAAAAAACTTTTTCAGCCAATAAAGACAAAAAAGATTGGCTGAAAAATTGATAAAGCTATGTGCTGTATAATGACGGATTGGGGTTAAATATGAACGGAAAGTAACAATAAAAAAATGCAAAAAACGTTATATCAGAAAAAACTTAATAACATGAAAAAACTGGTAATAATAATGCTCGTGCTGTTGACGATGACGCAAAACTCAACAGCACAAACAGCAGGAGGCGAAACAAAGATTTTCCCTATGTTCGGACTCACCTTGTCAAAGATGAACAACGACATAATCCTCACTGACGCAGGAAACGGACAGGGCGATGAGCTTAAGCCAAAATATAAATTTGGCATAACGGCAGGAGCCGAGGTAAGACACAGATTTAAAAACAACGACTTTGGCTTCAGCGCAGGTCTGCTCTACGCGATGTACGGCACAAAATATTCAGACCATACCTATATAAACGAACAAAGCTACGGCAAGGTAACAAACTCAAAACAGACGCTCCACTATCTCACAATACCCGTAATGGCCATCTACTATTTCGGCAACAGCGGCTTCTCGATAAAAGCCGGAGTGCAGGCGGGATACCTTCTGTCGGCAAAAGGAAGCAACGACTACGAGAACGGAACTATTGAAAACGGCCAATATATACCTGACGCGGAACAATCAGGAGAGGCAAGCAACACCACAACCGGAATATTCAAACGCTTCGACATCGGCATCCCTGTAGGAGTTGCTTACGAATACAACAATATAAGCATCGACCTGAGATACTTGTTCGGCCTGAAAAACCCATATAAATATTACGTCGATAACATACGCAACCGCAGTTTCTCGCTGACAGTAGGCTATGGTTTCACTTTATAATACAGAAAAAGTGCAGCTAAACAAATAAAATCATCACACAGCGCACAACTGCTTTAATGCAATAAATACGCAAAATAAAACATGCATAAAGGTGTATTCTGCACAATTATGCATGTTTTATTCGTTTTTATAAGCTAATTTCCAAAAATAAGTTAAAAAGAATACTTTTATCACGTAATGAATCTTTTATTTTAAAACTTTTGCGTACCTTTGCATCGCAAAAAAGAACAACGATGGTGCCATAGCTCAGTTGGTAGAGCAAAGGACTGAAAATCCTTGTGTCCCCGGTTCGATTCCTGGTGGCACCACAAAGAAACGATTGGAAATCATAAAATCCGCTGAAATAGCCTGTATTTCAGCGGATTTTTTATATTCTTAAACACAAAAAGCCGCAGATTTATGAAATAAGGAATTGCCGGTTCGGTGGCTTTTACAGAGTCCCTTGAAAAAGCCACCGAAAACAAGATACTTCACTTATTTTCAGGTATTTACAGAGTTGTCTTACAGGTTAAACCGGTTAACTTTGCCGACCTGGCCGAGTGATATGCAAATATATAATTTGTAAATCCTCCGCTTGACGAAAAAAGATGTCAAACCCATTAAAATCAATGTCATGAGACAAGGAACAATGAACATTCTGTTTTTCGTTTTGAAAACGAAACTCTTGAAAAACGGCGAAGCACCAATCCTGATGCGCGTCACAATCAACGGCCAATACGACGAAGTCCGCATACAGCGCAGCGTACCGCTGAAGCAATGGAATGCGGCAAAGGGCCGTAGCAAAGGTAAAGACCGTGCGGCCAACGAACTGAACGAATACCTTGCCGAACTTAATTCCCTTGCATTGGAAAAGCACAAGGATCTGATGCTTGAGCAGGCGTACATCACTCCACGCCTGATATTGAAACGCGTATTCGGCAAGGACACGGAGCTGCGCACCCTGCTGAAAACCATGCAGGAGGAAATAGAAAGCATGAGGAAAGTTGTAGGTATAGACTATTCACCGATAACCATAAACAGGTACGTCAACGTGTTGAACAAGCTGAAAGCCGCCGTGCCGAGGTTTTACGGCAAGGAAGACATAACTTTTTTCGAGCTGTCTCCAGACTTCATCAAGTTTTTCGACACATTCCTGAAAACGGAGGCCGGCCTGTGCCGCAACACCATCGTTCGCTACATGAAATGCCTGAAGCGCATCGTAAACATGGCCTTGGCCAAGGAATGGATGCGCAAGGACCCGTTTTACGGATACAAGATGCAGCAGGACGAAACCGACCCGGTATTCCTGACATACGGCGAACTGAAAGCAATCATGGACAAGGACTTCAAGATACCGAGGCTTGAACTCGTGCGCGACGTATTCGTCTTTGCCTGCCATACCGGTCTGGCGTTCTCGGACATTTCCACCCTGACGAGGGAACACCTCGTGCAGGACAACAACGGCGATTGGTGGATAAGGAAAGGACGTGTGAAGTTGGAGCACCGCCGCAAGGCTTCGTCCATCAGCAATGTGCCGTTGCTGCCGATCCCTCTTACCATATTGAGAAAATACGAGAACCATCCTCTCTGCGTCAAGACCGGCCGTTGCCTGCCCGTGATGTGCAATCAGAGAATGAACAGCTATCTCAAAGAAATAGCCGACCTGTGCGGAATAAACAAGAACTTGACGACTCACGCCGCCCGCCATACTTTCGCAACGACCATAGCGCTTGCAAACAGCGTTCCGCTTGAGGATGTCGCCGCCATGCTCGGACATTCGACGACAAGGATGACGCAACATTACGCACGGGTGCTCAACCCGAACATCAAGGCAGCCATGAACAATGTAAAAATGCGGCTTGCAATGCAAGGGTGAAAATGCCAAGACATATTCTTTTACTTTTAACAAGAGGTTGTGAATAAAACGGATCTGCACAACCTCTTTTTTATCCGTACCGCCATTCCTGTTTCCGCTTGCAAAGTTAGCCGTCCGCCGTGCGGCACTTGCAAGGCCGCCCTACGGGCTTGGTAGGCAGGAGAAAAACCGTCCTCGCTACGCTGCGGTGTTTTTCTCCGCCAAGCCTTGCCGTGCCGCGGCGTCCGTCAGAAATGCA
>NZ_HF986782.1:0-2399 GCF_000431195.1 Prevotella sp. CAG:255
AAAGCAATTGGATTTTTCGTTTTTCATTTTTCACTTAAACACGCACTGCGTTTGCATATGACTCTAACTCCTAGCCAACTCTGTTGGCGATAACTACTATAACTCCTTTAACTCCTAATTCAACTCCTAGTCCAACTCCTTTAACTCCTGACAAGAACGTAATTATGAAATTCTAGCTTACTTCCAGTCCGAGTATTTCGCTTAGTCGTTCGAAGGCCTTGTTTGTATTTTTCAGTTCGTCAAAGCGTTCGCGGTTTGTCGGTATGCGCTTTATCTCTTCAGGCTTTGCCAGTCTTAGCGTCAGTGTTATGTCGCTGTTTCTGAGGGCCTTTATCAGCGTGTTGCGTATTCTGCCCTTAATCTTGTTTATCTCTTCTAGCAGAATCTCGTTGTCAACCACCACCTCGATGTTCGGAAAATCCTTTATTGTCGGCATCATGTTCTTCATGCGCGCCGCTATTCCCGTCATCTGCTGCGGCATACGGTTGCACATGCCTACCCATTGCGTCAGCATCTCGTCCTCTGTGAACGTGTTGTGCTCACCGTTGTCCACCACCTCTACGTCCTGCTCCGCCACCATCTGCGGCTCTTCGCCCTGACGTCTCAGGTTGGCAAACGTCTTGCCGATGCTGCCCAGTTTCAGGTTGCGCAGCTTCGTTGTTGTTGCCGGCTGTGCGGCCTTTGCTCCGTCGCCGTTGCTCATGCTGTTGTCGGTGCTGCTGCCTTCGCTTGCAGACACGACACTCTCTGCCGCCTTCTCGGCATTGTGCTTGGCAATGGCCGTATGGCGGTTAACGCTGGGCTCGGCCGCGGCCACCTGCATAGCCGCCTTTGGCCTTTCGCCCATAAGTCTTTTAAACAGGGATTTCAGTCTCTTAGGGCAACGCCCCGAGGCAGCCCCTTCGTCGTCAGGCTGAGTTATCTGCGCTATCTCTATCAGCGTCAGCTCCACCAGCAGTCTCTTGTTGCTGCTCTGGCGGTAGTTTATGTCGCAGTCGTTGATAATACGCAGCGCCTTATACAGAAACGCCGAACTGCATTTGGCAGCCTGCGCCTTGTATTTCTCCGTCTGCGATGCACTCGCCTGCAGCAGCGGCAGCGTCTGTTCGTCCTTTGCCATCATCACGTTGCGCACGTGCACCGCCAGTCCGTTTATCAGGTGTCCGCCGTCGAAGCCCTTGTTTATTATGTTGTTCAGCAGCACCATCACGTCTGCCGCCTTGTTCTCCAGGCACAGGTCGATGATGTTAAAGTAGTTGTCGGCGTCGAGCACGTTCAGGTCCTCAATCACCTTTTTATATGTGATGTTGCCCTGACAGAAACTTGCAGCCTGGTCGAACACCGACAGCGCGTCTCTCATTCCGCCGTCAGCCTTCTCCGCTATCACGTTCAGCGCCTCTTCCTCGTAAGTTATGCCTTCCTTGTCGGCCACCATCTTCAGGTGGTTGATGATGTTGGGCACCGTCATGCGCTCAAAGTCATAAATCTGACAGCGTGATATGATGGTAGGCAGAATCTTGTGCTTCTCTGTCGTCGCCAGGATGAATATCACGTGTGCAGGCGGTTCCTCAAGAGTCTTCAGAAAGGCGTTGAATGCCGCTGTCGACAGCATGTGCACCTCGTCGATGATAAACACCTTATACTTACCCACCTGCGGCGGTATTCTTGTCTGTTCCATCAGAGCCTTGATGTTCTCCACCGAGTTATTGCTGGCAGCGTCGAGCTCAAAGATGTTATACGAGCGCTGTTCGTTGAACGCCTTGCAGCTTTCGCATTCGTTGCAGGCCTCACCTTCAGCAGTAGGGTTCTGGCAGTTGATGGCCTTGGCAAAGATACGTGCGCATGTAGTCTTGCCCACGCCCCTTGGTCCGCAGAACAGGTAGGCATGAGCCAGCTTTCCGCTCTTCACCGCGTTTTTCAGCGTAGTGGTAAGAGCTGCCTGTCCCACAACCGAGTCGAAGGTCATAGGTCTGTATTTGCGCGCAGAAACAATATATTCTTTCATAATACAAAAAAATCAAAGCGAAGATAACGTCCTCATTGCGTGTGCGTAATCCTCAAGCCATGCTTGAATGTTATGCTGAGATGCCGCATATCTTATGCAAAGATACTTCAAATCGTACGAAAAACAAAATCTTATCAAATGTTTTGATTTATGTCTGACGTTTTTGTGGTTCTTGTTAGAAATTAAATAAGCACAACGTTTGGTGTTATTTCTGCGGATCTGCGCTTTTGTCAGGAGTTAAAGGAGTTGGATTAGGAGTTAAAGTCATATGCAAACGTAGTACGTGTTTAAGTGAAGAATGAAAATTGAAGAGTGAAAAATCCAAATGCATTGTTGTCTTTTTTCGCAAGCACTACGTTTGCTATTGTGCCGGCGGATCTGTGCTCCGCCGGAA
>NZ_HF986783.1:0-799 GCF_000431195.1 Prevotella sp. CAG:255
ACGACTGGGTGGTGATTGACGATATGGAAGATGACGACACAGATGATTCCTATTATGAAGAAGAGGAGTATTTTTATGAGGAGGAGCATACTGTCGATGATGAATATGACGATAAAACTGGCCTGTGACTTGGAATATGTCCGCGTGAGAAAGTCGTAGTGATGCTTACAAAGGACAGGTCGGATATGTGGAAAGAAGCTACGGCATAACTTTAATTATCAAATTACAAAAACAAATAAAAATGAAGAAGAAAATCTTTTTAGTGGCAAAGGTTCACGAGATGGAACCGGCCACAATCATGAGTGTACAACAGGAAATCCAGAACGACTTTGACAGTGTAACAGGTGAGCGCAGGGTGGTTTTCTCCGCTTGCAATCCGTCTGACAATGAATTCGAGTTTACATTCAACCGCACATCCTTGCAGAACTTGGTTGAGGAGGGTGAAATAAACTCCGCCGATGCCGATACCATAACAGGCACAGGACTAAATGGTTTCAGAATGCCGGAGCCTTATCCAAAAGCACCGTTCGGAAGTTATTTCAATACCTTCATCGACATAGATGATTTTATTGAAAGCTACAAGAAGTCTGCAAGGAAGTTGGGTGCAAGCCACATGAAGGACATCAAACTGGAGATAACCCCCGAGTATGTAAAGTTAAGGTTGGTATATTGACAAAATGTAAAAACGTAGTAAAAAGAACAACGTGCCGTCAGGAGTTACCCTCTTGGCGGTTTTTATTTTCTCCTTTCATAAAAAATTCGATACACAAATAGGAATCTGTTAGAAACAAGCTATTTA
>NZ_HF986784.1:0-44850 GCF_000431195.1 Prevotella sp. CAG:255
AGTATAAGGATTTTCAATCCGATTACTTCCTATTTTTTGATTAAAAGGTATGAGTATCGGATTAAAAATCCTGATATTCAATGCTGTCGGATAGCATATCCGACAGAACATTAGCTTTGCTGTTTCGAAACAAAGATAGGAGTTTGTATCACCACAAGGCATTTGGATTTTTCACTTTTAACTTTTAGTTTTTTACTTTCGTAAGACGTTATTCACTTAACCGAGCAGAAAGTCTTTAACTATCTTCAGCGCCTCGGCCTTAGCTTTGTCCAGGTCGTCGTTGATAACCACCTTGTCGAACTTCGGGGCGAAGGTAAGCTCGAACGACGCACGGGCTATGCGGTCTTCTATCACTTCCGGGGCGTCGGTGCCGCGTCCTGTCAGACGGTTGCGCAACTCCTCTATCGACGGCGGCTGGATGAACACGCTGAGGGCACGGTCGCCATAATAGTTCTTTATGTTGCATCCGCCCTTCACGTCCACGTCAAAGACAACGTTCTCGCCTTTTTCGAGCTGTGCCTCCACCTGCTGCTTCAGCGTGCCGTAGTAGCGGTCTTTATATACTTCCTCATACTCGAGGAACTCGTCGTTGTCTATCCGGCGTCTGAACTCTTCGGGCGTAACGAAGAAATATTCAACGCCGTTGCGTTCTGTGCCTCTCGGGGCGCGGCTTGTGCATGATATACTGAAGGCCATGCGCAGCTCTTCGTGCGACATCAGCCAGTTGATTATTGTGCTCTTTCCGCTTCCGCTAGGAGCAGAGAAGATAATGAGTTTTCCGGGCATGGTTTTAAAAAGTAGTTAAAGGAGTTAGAGTAGTTAAAGAAGTTAAAGTCATTTGCGTTTCTCATCGGGAGTTAAAAGAGTCAGAAGTAGTTAAAGGAGTTAGAGCCATATGCTTTTATGCTTGCAGGTTAAAGTCATATATTCTTGACTTTATCTATATTTTTAAGCATCATACCCAAAAGCTTTCTTTATGATAAAGAACGTGCAATGGTAATGACTTTAACTACTATAACTACTTCTAACTACTTTAACTCCTAAAATTTAAAGTACATTAAGCACCTGTTCTTTTATCTGTTCCAGTTCGTCCTTCATCTTCACCACGATGTTCTGCATCTCGGCCTGGTTGCTCTTGCTGCCTGTGGTGTTTATTTCGCGTCCCATTTCCTGAGCTATGAAGCCGAGCTTCTTGCCCTGGCCTATGCCGTCGTTCATGGTCTCGCGGAAATATTTAAGATGGTTTGCAAGGCGCTGTTTCTCTTCGTTGATGTCGAGTTTCTCTATGTAATAGATAAGTTCCTGCTCAAGGCGGTTCTTGTCGTATTCTATTTCGGGTATGCTCTTCAGGCCCTCAACGATACGGCTGCGTATCTTCTCCACACGCGACTTCTCGTATGGCTCAATAGACGCCAGCAGACTGCCGATGTTGTCGAGCTTCTCGCTGAACTTGTTATAAAGGGCGGCACCCTCCTGCTTGCGGAACTCCACAAGCGCCTGCAGTGCCTGCTCAACGCCGCCGCGGGCAACGGCCCACTCCTCGTCGGTCAGCACCTCTGCCTCGGTCTTGCTCATAACGTCGGGCATGCGCACAAGTATGCTGAACCAGTCTTGCGGCTCAGGCATGCCGGTCTTGGCGGCAATGTCCTTTATCTGATGATAATAGTTCTCCACCAGCGCACTGTTGATAGGCGTGGCGTCGAGAGACGCGTCTTTCTCTATCCAGATTGAAAAGTCAACCTTTCCTCTTACGAGCGCCTTCGAAATCATCTGGCGCATCTCCATTTCCTTCTCACGGTATAGCGGCGCAATGCGCGTAGACAGGTCTAAGGCCTTACTGTTTAAAGATTTTATTTCTACATTAATCTTCTTCTCATTGAAGGTTACGACCGACTTGCCATAACCCGTCATAGATTGTATCATAACACTTTTGTAGTTAAATTTATGCAAAAGTACATATTTCTTCGGAAAAAAGCGTATTTTTGCACTTTATTTAAGAAGATATTTTTAATTATGTCGTGTATTTTGAATATTGAGACGAGCACCAACGTGTGTTCGGTAGCAGTAAGCCAGGACGGCGCCTGCATATTCAGCAAAGAAGACCACAGCGGCCCGAACCATGCAGTAAGACTTGGAACATTTATTGACGAAGCCATTTCGTTCGCCGACAGCCACGCCATTCCGCTCGATGCCGTAGCCGTGAGCTGCGGCCCCGGCTCATACACCGGCCTGCGCATAGGCGTTTCGATGGCCAAGGGCATATGCTATGGCCGCGACATCAAGCTGATAGCCGTGCCCACGCTCGAGCTGCTCACAGTGCCCGTACTGCTCACACATGAGCCCGAACCCGGAGCGCTGCTCTGCCCCATGCTCGACGCACGCCGCATGGAGGTCTACTCGGGCATATACGACCGCTCGCTCAAAGAGGTGAGAGGCGTGCAGGCCGACGTGGTGGACGCCGACACGTATAAGGAATTCCTCGACAAAGGCAAGGTGTATTTCTTCGGCAACGGCGCATGCAAGTGCATCGAAGCCATCAACCACCCCAACGCCGTGCTGATAAAAGGCATTGAGCCGCTGGCTAAGAACATGTTTCCGCTGGCAGAGAAGCGCATGGCCGAGGAGAAATTTGAAGACGTGGCCTACTTCGTGCCCTTCTATCTGAAAGACTTCGTGGCAAAGACACCGAAGAAACTGCTGTAAGCCACGGCGCAAAAGCGCACACGGGGCAAGGACAACAGAGACACATATCACACTACATTTAAACGGAATTTAAACAAAGAAGAAATGGAAATCGATGGATTAGACTACAATACACAGCGCAAGAAGCTCACGCTGCCCGAATACGGACGCGAGGTGCAGAAGATGGTAGACTACGCCATGACGCTCAGCGACAGAGAAGAACGTCAGAAATGCGCAGAGACCATAATATGCATCATGGAGCGCATGTTCCCGCAGAACAGAGAGAACATTGACTACAAGCAGAAGCTGTGGGACCATCTGGCCATAATGAGCGACTTCAAGCTCGACATCGACTATCCGGTAGACATCAACGAGGCAAAGAGCATAACCACAAAGCCTCAGCCCATGGAATATCCAAAACAGAAGAACCCCATAAAGCACTACGGCGGAATGGTGTTCGAGCTGTTTGAACAACTGATGAACATGGAGCCCGGACCCGAGCGCGACGAGCTTACGAGGCTGACGGCCAACCAGATGAAACGCAACCTGATACAATGGAGCCACGGCTCGAGCGACGACGAGAAAATAGCCTCTGACCTGGCACGCTTCACCAACGGGAAGATACAACTCGACCTCGACACATTCAAGTTTAATGTGGGAAGTCTGAAGGAACCCGGAGAAAGGAGAAGGAAAAGAAGATAACGCTAACAGCAACGTTAACCAAATCAAGACCCGAACATGGAATCTTTCATCATAGAAGGCGGACATTCGCTCAGCGGAACCATAACACCGCAAGGCGCCAAGAACGAGGCGCTTGAGGTGATATGCGCATCACTGCTTACGCCCGAAGAAGTAAGAATAAAGAACATACCTGACATTCTTGACGTAAAGAATCTCATTCTGCTGCTCACAGACATAGGCGTGGATGTAACCCGCATAAGCAGGAACGAATATTCGTTCAAGGCAGAGAACATCAACCTCGACTATCTGGAGAGCGACGAGTTTATACGCAAATGCGCTTCGCTCAGGGGCAGCGTGCTGATGATAGGACCGCTGCTGGCACGCTTCGGCAAGGCCGTAGTGACCAAGCCGGGCGGAGACAAGATAGGACGGCGACGCCTGGACACCCACTTCCTGGGATTCAAATATCTGGGCGCAAAGTTTCTGCACAACGACGAAAGAAACACATTCGAGATAAACGGCAAAGAACTTAAGGGCTGCTACATGCTGCTCGACGAGGCATCTGTAACCGGTACGGCAAACATCATAATGGCAGCCGTGCTGGCAAAAGGAACAACGACAATATACAACGCGGCATGCGAGCCCTACATACAGCAGCTGTGCCACATGCTCAACCAGATGGGCGCACGCATCAGCGGCATTGCATCAAACCTGCTGACGATAGTGGGCGTCGACTCGCTGCACGGAACCGAGCACAAGATACTGCCCGACATGATTGAGGTGGGCTCGTTCATAGGCATGGCAGCCATGGTGGGCGACGGCATACGCATAAAGAACGTGTCGCTGCGCAACCTCGGCATCATACCCGACGCATTCCGCCGCCTCGGCGTAAAGATAGACACTGAGGACGACGACCTCATCATACCGCACATGGACCACTACGAAATCGACTCGTTCATTGACGGCTCGATAATGACTCTGGCCGACGCCCCATGGCCCGGACTCACGCCCGACCTGCTATCGGTGCTGCTTGTTGTGGCCACCCAGGCAAGAGGCAGCGTGCTGTTCCACCAGAAGATGTTCGAGAGCCGCCTGTTCTTTGTAGACAAACTGATAGACATGGGCGCACAAATAATACTCTGCGACCCGCACAGAGCCGTGGTGGTAGGCCACGACCATAACGTAAGGCTGCGTGCCGGACGCATGACAAGCCCCGACATACGAGCCGGAATAGCGCTGCTCATTGCAGCCATGAGCGCCAACGGCACAAGCCGCATAGACAACATTGCGCAGATTGACCGCGGCTACGAGGACATTGAGGCACGACTGAACAACCTCGGAGCCAAGATTGAGCGCATAAGCTAAGCATAAAAGCGAAACAACAACAGCGATGATAAGACAAGAGGAAGTTTTCAAAATCGGCAAGATAGGCAAGCCCCACGGTGTGAAGGGCGAGGTGTCGCTAATGTTTGAGGACGACGTGTTCGACAGAGTCGACGCCGACTATCTCGTGCTGCTCATCGACAGCATACTCGTGCCTTTCTTTTTCGAGGAATACAGGTTCAAGAGCGGCGAGACAGCCCTTGTGAAGTTTTGCGACATCGACACCAAGGAGCAGGCGCAGGAACTCACCGGATGCGACGTCTACTTCAGCCGCAAGCTGGCAGAAGAGAGCCAGGACGCCATGTCGCTCAACGAGGCCGAAAACTTCAGCCTGCTCGACGCCAACAACGACAACCGCCTGATAGGCACGGTCAAGTCGGTTGACTATTCAACTGTAAACACTCTCTTTAACGTAGAGACACCTGACGGCAAGGAAATAATGATACCGGCATCGGAAGACTTCATCATTGACGTCGACACCGAGAGGCACATCATTGTGGTAGACCTGCCCGAAGGACTTCTCGACCTTGAATAAGCAGACGCCACGGCCCCACGGCCGCAAGGCGCGCCAAAGACGATACGGAACGACGAAAGACAAGAGAAACAAATTTAGAAGTTGGGAGAATTTAAGATTTTATGAAGAAACAGATAGCCATTCTCGGTTCAACAGGCTCGATAGGCACACAGGCACTGCAGGTGATTGACGAGCATCCAGACCTGTTTGAGGCTTACTGCCTCACGGCCAACAACAAAGTGAAAGAACTGGCCGAACAGGCACGCCGCTACAATCCGGCAGCAGTGGTGATTGCCAACGAAGACAAGTATGAAGAACTGAAAAGCCTGCTCGCCGACCTGCCCGACATAAAGGTGTATGCAGGCAAACAGGCCATAGACGAAATAGTGGAGGCCGGCCCGATAGACATGGTGCTCACGGCAATGGTGGGCTTTGCCGGACTTAATCCGACAATTCACGCCATCAAGGCACACAAGAAGATATGCCTTGCCAACAAGGAGACTCTGGTTGTTGCCGGAGAACTGATATGCGAGCTGGCGCAGAAATACCACGCACCGATAATACCCGTTGACAGCGAGCACTCAGCCATATTCCAAAGTCTGGCCGGAGAAGGCGACAACGAGATTGAAAAGATATTGCTGACGGCATCAGGCGGCCCGTTCCGCAACTTCACCAAGGAACAGCTTGCCACCGTAACCAAGGCCGACGCGCTGAAGCATCCCACATGGAGCATGGGCGCAAAGATAACCATAGACAGCGCCACGATGATGAACAAGGGCTTCGAGGTTATCGAGGCTAAATGGCTCTTCGGCGTTCCGGCCGACAAGATTCAGGTGCTTATCCATCCGCAGAGCATCGTGCACAGCGCCGTACAGTTTGCCGACGGAGCCGTGAAGGCACAGCTCGGAGTGCCCGACATGCGCCTGCCCATACAGTATGCACTGACTTACCCTGACCGCATTCACCTCAACGAAGACCGTCTCGACCTGTTCAAGCAGCCGCTGGAGTTCTTCGAGCCCGACTTAGACAAGTTCCGCTGCCTGGCGCTTGCCTTCGAGGCGATAAAGAAGGGCGGCAACATGCCGTGCATTGTCAACGCAGCCAACGAGATTGTCAACCGCGGATTCCTTGAGGACAAGTGCGGATTCACACAGATGAGCGACATCATAGAGAAGACCATGAGCCGCGTAAGCTTCAGCAGCGCGCCCGACTATGACACCTACGTAAGCACCGACGCCGAGGCAAGGCGCGTGGCTACCGAACTGCTCGGGGCACACTGATAAAGAAAGAATAAATAAAACAAGTAACATATTTTTATCCAAAAGCAAAACAATCCGACGGCGGCAACCGGCCGCAGAAAGAAAAATTAAGAAAACAGAGACATGGAAATATTTTTGATAAGACTGCTCCAGTTTATGCTGGCAATCTCTATTCTCGTGCTGCTGCATGAAGGCGGCCACTTCTTCTTTGCAAAACTTTTCGGCGTAAGGGTTGAAAAGTTTTACTTGTTCTTCGACCCATGGTTCCACCTCTTTGAATTTAAGCCCAAGAAAAGCGACACGACATACGGCGTGGGATGGCTTCCGCTCGGCGGCTACTGCAAGATTTCTGGCATGATAGACGAGTCGTTCGACACTGAACAGATGAAGCAGCCGGCGCAGCCGTGGGAGTTCCGCTCCAAGCCGGCATGGCAGCGACTGCTGATAATGGTGGGCGGAGTGCTCGTAAACTTCCTGCTTGCGCTGTTTATCTATTCGATGGTGCTCTACACATGGGGCGACTCTTACTACCGTCTGGACAAGATGACGATGGGTATGAAGTTTAACGACGCTGCCAAGAAGATAGGCTTTAAGGACGGCGACGTGCTGCTGCGAACCAACGAGAACACGCTGACAAAGTTTGACGTCGACATGTACCGCGACATAGCCAACGCGCAGACCGTAACCGTGATGCGCCAGGGCAAGGAGATACAGCTCACCATGCCCGAAGACATGAGCCTGCTGACCATGCTAAAGGAGCAGCCCGTGTTTGTAAAGCCGTTCATCCCGGCCGACATAGACAGCGTGATGCCAAACTCTCCGGCAGCAAAGGCAGGCATGATGAAGGGCGACAAGCTGCTGGCGATAGGCGGCAAGAGCATTGACTCATGGAACGAATTTGACGACCAGATGGCCGTAATGGGCGACATGCTCAGCGTGGCCAAGACCACAAAAGACAGCATGAAGGTGCGCACAACCACGGTAGTGTTCTGCCATAAGACCTCGCCCGAGAAGCGCGACACGGTGAAAATGGTGCTCAACCCTGACCTTACGTTAGGCGTAGGCCGCACATATCTGGCTACATACTACAAGCCCGAAACCGTAGAATACGGCTTCTTTGAGAGCTTCCCTGCCGGAATAAAATACGGTATCGGCGTGCTCCGCGGATATGTAGACGACATGAAATATGTGTTTACAGCCGACGGTGCCAAGTCGTTGGGCGGCTTCGGATCTATCGGCAGCCTGTTCCCGCCGACATGGGACTGGATGATGTTCTGGCGCATGACGGCATTCCTAAGCATCATCCTTGCGTTTATGAACATCTTGCCTATCCCGGCTCTCGACGGCGGCCACGTGCTCTTCCTGCTCTATGAGATGATTACGCGCCGCAAGCCGAGCGAGAACTTCCTTATAAGGGCTGAATATGTAGGCTTCGGCATACTGATTCTGCTGATGGTTGTAGCCAACCTGAACGACATTCTCAGATGGCTGGGATACATGTAATAATATTGATTAGGAGTTAAAGAAGTCAGAGCAGTTAAAGGAGTTAAAGCCATATGCCTTGTGGACTATTATAAACCACTTTGCACATATCTTTCCACTCCTGAATCTTAATCAGCTGACGCAGAACTTCGCCTGCGCTCTACACATGATCTTAACTTTATTCTGACGCGAATTAAAATAAAACGCCTTGAATATAACGAAACAAGAAAAAATGCCAAGTGGTTGATAATAAACCGCTTGGCATTTTTCTTTTTTATTTGCATACACACAGACATGCTTAATGAATCAGCCACAGCCGAATGCTTCGGCCCATAACTATATACTCATAAATAACGGCAGAATAAAACCAAATCCATGCTTTTTATATATTACGCCCATACGGCACGGACACATAAAATGCCGGAAAGGCACAGCCTACAAACGGCATCGGCTTCTGACAGCATGTAAGCTGCCTGCAGCTTTCATGCGGCAATGTGTCATCACAAAAATGTCAAGATTTTCTGCTGAAATAGAAAAAGCAAGAGCGGAAAACAGGTAGCTGCGGTAAAGTATATTTACATTTATATGCAAAAGGTATGCTTTTGAAAAATTAACCGGCAACTTTTTACTCAAAACCGGGCCACTTTTGCACCTCAAACAACCCTGTTTTTTCATTGAAATAATAGCTTTTTTGTCCCAATCAGGACAAAAATCTTTGCACACATCTACGCATAACGATGTAACACGCTATGCATCTGACACTTGCGCTTGCACACGAAAACGGCACGTTTTTACGGCCAAATGATTTTAATTTTCAAATATCTCAGTATGAGAGCGTCAGGCAAAATCAATGTGAAAGCAAAACCGCGGAAACTGTTACATATAAAAATGGCCGAGAAAAAAAAGAATGTACCCGACCGGGATTAACAAAAAAGACACGATAAACCATCCCGTCAGGCACATTCAGATACAAGCATCTTAATAATCAGAAGTCAAGGCCGCCACGGCATAATGCCTCTGCATGGCGGCTGTAAGGCATGCGTGCTTAGCGCTTTCTGCCCTCCTTCCGGCTGTTCATCTCGCTGAAAGTCTTTTTCTGGCTGTCGTCAAGCAGATTGCTTATCTTCGTGTTAAGCTCCTCCATCTTGCTTCTGCGCTCCTCGCGGCTTACGTCCTGACTGAAGAAGTCGGTGTAGAGCGACTTTATGTTCTGCTTCTGCTCGTCGCTTAGCTTCAGCTTGCTGTCGAGCTGCTCCATGCGTTTCTCCACTCTCTGTTCAGGCGTAAGCTTCTGTCCGCCCCTTTTCTGTGCGTCGGCGCTGATGCCGAACATGGCCGTCAGGGCCATCAGTAATAATAGTTTCTTCATGAGTTCTCGTTTTTTTTAGATGTTTAATTTAATCTCAAACAGCCCTTTGGCCGTAAGAGTTTTGCCATATTGCGTTATAGGTTTTGCTCCTTATGTCTGCATTTCTCTGCCGCCGTATGTCAGTCTGCCCCGCCCTGCCGCATCATGCTGCGCCTTAGGAAAGGCAGGCCGACAGCCGCCCGGCATTGATTTACAAACAACTAAAACCTAATTTAATGTATTCTTACTACGGCATACGCTGATGTCATAGCGGCCTCAGACGGCCTATCTTATCGTATAGACAAAGCTCACCATGGCATAGGGCTGCAGCACGTTGGCCGTGAGATAGTCGTAGTAGTTGCTGCCTACCGACTGTCTGAACGACTGGCTCTGCCCCAGTATGTCATACACGTCGAGCCTTATCTCGGCAGCATTGTTCTTCAGGAACTTCTTGCCGAGCGACGCGTTCCACAGGAAATAGTCTTCCGTGTCGGCGCTCAGGCCACTGTAGCCCGTATAGGTCAGCGTGCTGCGCAGAGTCAGTCCGGCCCAGAAGGTCCAGCCCACGCGGGCCTGTGCTATGTGCGTAACATAGTTGCTCGTGTTCAGGTCGGCAACAGAACTGAGGGCCTTGTTTATCGAGGCTGAATACGACAGCGTGAAGTCGAGCTTGTCGCTGATGTTGCTGCCTATCACCACCTTGGGCACAAACGTCAGTTCGCGCGTATTGCTCTTCACGCCGTTGAATATCGTCGGCACGCTGGCATAGTTGCCGGCAAGGCTCAGGTTGACGTTGCTGCGTATCAGGTCGAGCGGGAATCCGTATGTCAGCATGGCCTGCAGACTATAGTAACCGTCGAGGTTCACAGGGCGCGTAAGCTGTGCGCCCTTGTCCATCTCTATTCCGCCGGGCAGCGTGATGTCTTCTGTTGCCACGAAGGTGCTGTCTGCCACATATCCGTTGCGCAGCGTGGCGCCGAGCATGGCTATGAAGGTCTGTCCCGACATTGTTGTGAGCGTATATCTCAGGTTGAGCGTATGGTTAATCTGCTGGTCGAGCAGCGGGTTTCCGGTAGAGAGGAACAGCGGATTGGTGTTGTCGACAACCGACTGCAGCTGCTGCAGCGTGGGCGATGTAGAACTGCTGCGGTAGCGCAGCATGAACGAGTTGTTGCGGTCGAGCGAGTAGCGTATCATGGCCGACGGCAGCACAGAGAAATAGTTGTGCGATATGTTGTCGGCAACGGGATACGACTGTTCGCCGTCGAGCGAAGCCCACTGGAAGTCGGCACCGAGCGTGAAGCGCCATCTGTCGAGATTCCATCTCAGGCCCAGTCCGGCAGCATGCGTAAGATAGTCGGTCTGATACACGCTCGACATCTGGTCAATGAGCTGTTCGCCCAGGTCGGTCATGCCGTCGCTCTCAAACGTCTTCTTGTCGGCGTCGCTGTTGCTGTAAGAGAACTTATAGTTGGCGCTCAGCTGCACGTTGTCCACTATCGGCTCCGTATACATCAGGTTGGTGCGCAGCGATGTCTGCTTCTCGTCGTTGTCCTTGCGCTGCGAATATTCCGTGGCCGTTGTCGTGCCTTCCTCGGTCTTGCTTTCCTTATAGTCGGTGTAGGTGTCGCTGCGCTTGTCGGTTATCTGTCCGTTCACAGATAGCGACAGCGTGCGTCCCTGCTTGTTGAAGCGGTGGCGGTAGGTGGCGTTAAGTCCGGCGCTGTACGATTTCACGTCGCTCTCCGAGCTGCTGCCTATGCTGCTCTGCTGCTCGCCATACAGGAGGTTTTCGCCCAGATAGCTGCTCAGCGTGTTGCTGCTCTGATAGCTGAACTTAGGGCGCAGCTGCAGGGTGTTGTCGGCGTCTATCTTATATTCGAGGTTCATGTTCACGCGGTGGTTCCAGTTGGTCATGTCCGACTCGCTGTCCTGCATGTACGACATGCCCGGCAGTGCCGACTCGAAATACTCGCGCTGCAGATTCTCCTGATAGTCGTTAGACGACTGATTGAAGAAGTAGCTCGACGTAAGCTTCAGCTTGTCGTTCCATTCGTTCACATAGTTCAGGCCTATGCCGTTGGTCTTGGTCACACCGCCGAGCGAGCCCACCATGAAGTTGTCCGTGCTGCCGCGTCGGCCTCCGCCGCGCCTGCCCCCGCGCTTTGAGCTTTGCGCCGACATAACTCCCGACAGGTCTTCCTGCGAGAAGTTCTGCTGGTTGACATTGTTGCTCATTCCGAGTATTGACAGCCTCTGCGACTCGTCAAATATGTTGATGTTTCCGCCGGCGTTATAGCGGTTGTCCGTGCCGTATCCGCCGTACACCTTGCCGAACACTCCTTCCTTGTAGCCGCTCTTTGTAACGATGTTTATCGTCTTTATCTCCTCTCCGTCGTCAAATCCGGTAAACTCGGCCTGGTCGCTCTTCTTGTCGAACACCTCTATGCTGGCTATTATGTCGGCCGGAAGATTCTTCAGCGCAAGGTTTACGTCGCCGTCGAAAAACTCCTTGCCGTCCACCATCACCTTGCTTACGCTCTCGCCCTGGGCCTGCACCTCGCCGCCTTCAACCACAATGCCGGGCATCTTTGCCAGCAGCTCTTCGGCGGTGCTTCCGTCTAACACTTTAAATGCCGACGCGTTATACGACAGCGTGTCGCCTGCCTGCTGCGCACGTGTTGCCCTTCCCTCTACCGAAAGGTTTTCGAGCATGGTGGCGTCCTCGGTCAGACTTATGTTCATCACCTTGTTGTCACTGCTACCCAGGCTGACGCTCTTCTCATACGTCTTGTAGCCCATGTAGCTCACCTTTATTCGGTATTGTCCTGCCGCAAGGTTGTCTATTCTGTATTTTCCGTCCATGTCCGACACGCCAAGACGGGTCTTGCCGCCGTTGGGCGTTATCGACACCGTTGCTCCAGGCAACGGGTCGGACGTCGACTTGTCAGTAATCTTTCCGCTGACAACGGTCTGTGCCATTGCACCGGCCGCCGCCGAGCAGCATATCATCAGAAGCATCAGCAGTCTGACTATAAATCCAGGGTTTCTTTTCTCGTTCATTTTCATATCATTTTAGCGGTTTATGTTGCAAAGATATTGTTAAAACGGTGTTTTCTGCAACACAAATTCGCCGTGTAAGGGTAAACGACATATAAGTGAGGGTAAACGGCATGGCTCATTTTTCACGTTACAGAATATTTACACTATCTTTGCACCGGGAAAGATTTAGTAACGCAATAACGATAATTTATGCTAAGAAAGATACCTCTGATAACCGACCTTCTCTTTGCCTGCGTGCTGTTGCCGGCATTGTGTTTCCTGCTTCCCATAGAGCGATGGATAGCCAACAACCTGACGTTTGTCTGCATACTGGCGTGCTGGCTCTATGCCGTTTATTTTTTCAACCGCTATATCACGGTGCCCATGTTCTTCCAGACGCGCCGCAAGGTGATTATAGCCCTTATCCTGATTCTTGCCACAATATTGATTACATGGCTCATATCGCAGTATCAGATGGACTTTCCGCACAGGCCGGTGCGTCCACGCCGCGTAAGGACTGTGGCCAGGGCAAGGCTTCATCAGCAGGCAGTGTGGTTCCTGTATGTCGCAACCATCACCTTCAGCACGGCCGTAGGCCTGCTCACCGAACTTATCAGGCAGATTGTGCGCAGCCACGACCTCGAGACGGAGAAGAAGAAAGCGGAACTTGCTCTATACAAGGCACAGATTAATCCTCACTTTCTTTTCAACACGCTCAACACTCTCTACGGCATGATTGTGATGAAGTCGCAGCAGGTGGAGACGGCCTTCATGCAGTTTATCTGCCTGATGAAATACATGTACACCAACCCTACGAAGGAGGCCATACCCGTTGAAGAGGAGATCGACTACATACGACAGTATATCGAGATACAGAAATACCGCACCGAAAACAAGGACAGCATACAGCTGTCTTACTATAACGACAACAAGCGGCAGGGACTGCAGATAGTGCCCATGCTGCTTATAACCTTCGTAGAGAACGCCATAAAATACGGTCTGTCGTCTACCGACGACCGCCAGGTGTATATCGTCATAAGGATTGAAGACGGCACGCTGTTCTTCTCTACGCAGAACCAGAAGCCGACAGACCGGCGCGGCCATTCTGCCGGCATAGGCATAAGCAACTGCCGCAAGCGGCTCGAACTGGCCTATCCCAAGCGCCACAAGCTCGAGATAAACGACGCTGACGGACTCTACACCGTGCTGCTGAGCATAACCTTAATAAACTAACCACATACAACGACGACAGGAACAATGAGATGTATTGCCATTGACGACGAGCCGATAGCTCTCAACATAATCAGCGAGTTTGCCCGGAGAATGGGCAACATAAGCGTTGAAACATTCACCAACCCGCTCAAGGCGCTCGAAGAGATAAGGCGCAGCAAGCCCGACATAGTGTTCATTGACATAGAGATGAAGGGCATGAACGGACTCGAACTTGCACGTATCATTTCGTCGGACGTGATGTTCATATTCACCACGGCATACGCCCAGTTTGCCCTCGACGGCTTTGAGCTCAACGCCATCGACTTTCTTCACAAGCCGTTCTCGTTCAACAGATTCGAGGTTGCGGTGTCAAAGGCCATAAGGCAAAAGGACCTGCAGGAAAGGGCGCGTCATGCAGAGGAAGACTTCTTCATAGTGAAGTCTGAATATAAAAACATCAAGATAAGCTATGCCGACATCTCGTTCATCGAGGCGCTGAACAACTACATCAAGATTCATCTTAACCACGAGCGCCCCGTAATGACGCAGATGAGCATGAAAAACATTGAGGAGATTCTGCCTGAAAGCACCTTCATAAGGGTTCATAAGTCGTTTATCGTCAACAAGACGGCAATAATAAGCTTCACCAAAAACGACATAACGCTGGCCGGCAACCACACCATTCCTATCGGGAGGGCATACTCTGCCAACTTCGCCAGCTGCATGAACGGCACAGGCAACGCAGATAAGCAACAGCCGAATGAAAACAATTAGGTTCCGACTTGCCAAAAGCCGGAACCCAAACTAAAAACAGATTGATTTTCAGATACATGCGTCTGCGGCTGTAACAGCCGCCTTATATTTCAGTGTCTTTTATATTTAATTCTGCCTAATCGCCGTTTTCATTCTGCAGCACCTATTTCAAGCCTTACCGACTGCGGTTCGCTTTCGGTTACAAAGACTTTCTTAACCGGCGTAACGGCATCGTAAGAGCCGACTCCACCCTTCATGCAGCCGATGTAAATCATATTTGAGTCGTTGAGCGCACACGGCACCCTGAACATCTGTTCCCTGTCTGACGTCATCGTTATGGGATAGTCCATCAGCACACGGCCGTCGCGATAATAGGAGTTGAAGGGCAGCTCGTCGCCGCCATAGTTTATCAGATTAGACACGACAAACTTGTCATTGGCGTTTATCTTGCCGTCGCTGACAACGGTTACGTCTATCCAGCGCTTTAGCGGAACGTAAAGGTTATGGCTGTAGAACTTGCCTCTCTCGAAGTGGAGATTGTCATAATAGAAGCGCAACTTCTGATCTTTATTGTCGGCCTTTATGTCTTTCGGCATGATGTATTTTTCTTCTGAGAGCGAAGAAAGGTCGAAAATGAGGTAGAAGTTTCGCGACGCCGACGCATCGTTGCCGTTGTCCTGCAGCTCGTCGTCACGCAACTCGAAATACAGCCGATAGTTGCCGTCCTTGTCGGTAATGCCTTCTGCCTTGTGGCGTGTAGTCTGCTGACCGAGCCACACCGACTCATTATAATCCACACTCACCTTAACTCCGGCAAGCGGCGTCCCGTCGGCAGTGCGTGCCACACCGCTTATCATAGTGCTGCTCGCGGTAGGTCCTGAGATAAAGTCGTTCTCCTCATCGCACGACACGAGGCAAAGCACACATGCCATCAGCCAAAAGAAATTAATTAAGCTGCAAGTTTTCATATCCGCAACATTTAAGATTTTGTCTACATACTAAACTCATTTGTTTACAAAACCTTGCATCTGCGAATAAAAAAACTTGCAGCTTAAGCTATTTTAAAGAAAATATGTTACACAAACCAAGTATGCCAAACGCCTGTTTACTTCTGCCCTGACATCTTGACAAACGCCTTCAGCATGTCACACTTTGTGGTGTAATCGTCAACATACTTCGGATGTTCCTTCGCGAAATTATGCAGCGCTGTCATTGCCTTATACTGACTTGAAGCCGGGCGCGGGATGTATACGGGATTGTAGTCGCTGTCGTATTTCACTTCAAACCACGGGTCTTTGTCTACAAATGCCAGCGCGTAGAGAGCCTTGTAGCGCAGGCTGAGGTCGGAAGACACGGCACACTGATTGAGACATTCAACCGTCTTGCGGGCAAAGTCGAGCTCGCCGGTGCGTGCGCTGTCGTAAATGCTGTGGGCATAATGCGTAAGGAACCAGCAGTCGCCGTAGCATGATGCCTGATAATATCTTACGGCAAGGTTGTATGCCTGTTCGTCTTTATCCTTTCCCTCACGCGCAAGACTGTAGCCCGACTGCATCTGAATCATGTCCTTACAGTATTTCAGTTTCAGATTCTGCTTAGGCTCGCCCATCTCCGGACCGTCGGTGTCGGGCAGGTTAGGCAACTGACGGTTAAACCAGCGCGGCACGTCGTAAACTCTGTTTGCCATATACCAGCTTATGTTCTGTTTTGAAAGATAAGCCACAGACACGCGCTCAAGATAAGGCACTGCGTCGGCAAAGCGGCCCTCTGCCATATAGCGTGTGCCGATGAGGTCGTTGTAATAGTCGCTGTTGGCATACACCTGTCGTGCCACATACTGCTCAAAGGCATTGTCCTTGTCTGAGGTGAGATAAGCATAATATGCGGCAACACTGTCGGCAGAAGCTGTTGACAATGCATTAAAATACTCGTTGCCTGCTGTATAGTCCATGTTCCATGGCCAGTCTCCGCCCCACTTGAATCCGGCGTCAGAATGTTTTCCGCCGGCATTGAAGTCGAGAGCATTCTCCTCCATCATGCCATAAAGTGCCAGACTTACGTTCTGACGGCCTGCGGCGCTGAACCGCGGCGCGAGCACCCTGTAGGCTATGCGCTCCTTAACGTCGGTGTAGTGGTTGGCATACTCGGCCGACGAGCCGCGCTCCTCGGCTATCTTGCCGTCAAGCCAGCTGAATTCGTCTGCCATCCATGACATAAAGGCGGCATCGAACGGCGAGCCTGAAGCCCTGACGAGCAAGCGTATGCAGCGTGCGTTGTCCTTCATGCGCTGCGTGCCGTCCATGTTCATTGCCTTGTCAATGCGTGCCGAAGCATCAGCCGTGTTGCCGAGCAGATATTCAACCATAGCGGCGGCACTCTGCCACAGGCACGGCGACGATGTCTTGCCCTCGGCTATCACCTTGTCGGCAAATGCCACAAACTCCTTTGCCTCGCTGCCGGCTATCACCTCGGCGCCCTTCATCTTAACCCAGTCGGCGTCTACCTTGCCGTCTGTAGTCTCGTCGAGCGTCTCCTGAACGTTGTTCACAAAGTCCTGCACAAGGAAAAGCAGCGAATAGGCATTAGGCTCAGAGGCATACACGTTCTTTATGCCTGCGAGATTTCTGTATTTGCGCATTATCCACTTAATACTCTGCATGTCGCCCTGCTCGGCATATATGTTGCAGGCCTCAAGACGCTTGCCCGTCTTGTACAGGGCGCGGGCATAGATGTTGCGGGCAGCGTCGCGCCACACTCCCTTAGGCAGTGCCGATGCCGTTGAGTTCCAGTAATCAATGTTTACCTGATCATAGTTGAGCATCATGTTGGCACGCATCACCATGAGCACGTTCTGCTCCTTCATGCCTGAGCCCGAGTTCACGGCATTCCATGCGTTTTTCCTTATATATTGCAGGGTAGACTTGCGCTTGACAATCTGTGCCAAAGTGGGATATTCCCATGCGTCGAGACTCACCTCGTCGCACACGGTCAGGTATCTGTCGAGCAGCTGCATATATTTTTGCATGGCCACATCGCCGCGGCTGCGCGCCACAGAGTCGATTCTGTCATGATACCATTTGTAATACTGCGGTGAATTGTCTGACGGATCGCCGGCATAATTTTTCCAATAAGAGTTGATGCCACTGCTGAACGGCAACTCCATACTCTCGCGTCTGAACACGCTGAACACATAGCTGTTGTGAGTGGGAGCCTCGCTTACGCATGCCCAAGCGTCGCCACAGAGCGACAAGGCAAAGAGGCTAACGAAGATAAATTTTCTCATAATCTTCAGATTTAAATCGAGTTATATTCTGATTACTCATGTCAAAAAGTATAATTTCACTATTGGCGTCGGCTCGCTTGCGGCTCACGGCGTCCTTGGCCTTCAGTATGTCGGCCATCTCAACGCGGCGCTCAACGATGCTGTCGCCGGGCAGCACGGGCAGGTCGTCGTCGGCATGCATTATGCCCACATAGCGCCCGCGGCGGAACAGTATGCGCCAACTGTAGAGCGGATAGGCAGCAGCGAGAGGCAGGCCATATCCGGCAAGGCGCGGCATATAGGGCGCGGCGTCGTTCATGTCGAGTATGGGCTTGCGGCACGCAAGGTCGGTAAAGTCGCCCGTGTTATACATCATCAGCACGCCGCGGTCAACAGGCGGTGCGGGCTGCGAGAGCTGATGAAGGCGTATGGTGGCCGACAGTTTTATGCCGTCGGCGCCGGCCATTGAACGCAACTGCCGCAGAAAACTGAAATAAACAGAGCGCGTGCGCATGGTCCAGTCGCAGTCAATCTGTATCTCCTTAACGCCGCCTATGCCGTTGGTCTCGTTCATCTGTCGTACACGCCTGTATATCTTAGGTGCGAGCGATGTGTCGGCGGCAGCCATGCAGCTGTTGACGATATACACCACCGGCACCACTTCTACATCCTTGGGCACGGGCGTAAGAAAGCGCAGAGTGGCATTGGGCACAGGCATGCCGTCGTCGCCGTCTACCACATCGAAATAGCGCAGATACATGCGGCTGATGTTGTGGCGGCGCATAAACTGCTGCTTAACGCTGTCTATGCTGAGGGTGGTGCTCCAGTAATAAACCGAGCGCACCGCACTGTTGCCCCTTCTGCCGTCGCACGACAGCAGAAACACGGCCAACAGAGCCATGACAACGATATAGATAATATTTCTTTTCATCACGGCAAATATACTCAAAAATTAATTATACGTATATATTGTACGCAAATTTATAGAAAAATAACAAATCGGCGACACACTGAAATATGTACGCTTACAATCCGTCTTGTTATTATAATATGCTCTGCACATTAATTGATTAATGTAGAACGTTGTTTCTTCACTCTTCACTCAAAACTCTTCACTTAAAACAAAATGTCAAATGCCGTTTTATAAAAGGCCACGTTTTAGCCTCTAAAAGGTGGCCTTTTGCAGCCTAAAAGACGGCCTTTCGCAAGCTAAAAGGGCACCTTTTGGAAGTGTATTTGTATCGTACTGATTATCAATAAGTTACGAATAGCACTAAATGTACATTAAAATAAATCATGACCATGCAAAAAAATAAAGGCCGGAGCAACGCCTGCCCCGGCCTAATAATGGTAAAAAGGAATGTAACAATGTTATCCTAAAAACTTATCTACCTTTTCTGCTATATCGCGTCCGCTTGCCATAGCCCTCACCACGAGCGACGCTCCGTTGGCGGCATCGCCGGCTACGAATACGTTGGGACCAAACTTAGGCTGCTGTGGCTTAAGGAATCCCATGGCAAGCAGCACCATGTCGGCCTTAATAACCTCAGGACTTCCTACAGCCTCCATTATCGGGCGTCCGCCTTCGGGATTGGGTTTCCATGTAATCTCCTGCACCTCAACACCCGTCAGTTTGCCGTCCTTGCCGATAAACTTCAGCGAGTTGATGTTCCAGCGCCTTGTGCAGCCCTCCTCGTGCGAGGTGGTTGTCTTCAGCGTGCGCGGCCAGTTAGGCCATGGGTTGGCAGGGTCGTCGGGACCTTCAACGGGCTTAGGCATAATCTCTATCTGGGTTACGCTCTTGCATCCCTGGCGATGAGCCGTACCTATGCAGTCGCTTCCCGTGTCGCCGCCGCCTATCACGAGCACGTCTTTGCCCTTGGCACTTACCAGTTGGTCTTTAGTATATTCGCATCCGGCGAGCACACGATTCTGCTGTGCAAGCATGTCGAGCGCAAAATACACGCCTTTAAGCTCTCGGCCCGGTATGGCAAGGTCGCGCGCCGTGGGCGTTCCCGTGGCTATCACGTATGCATCGAAGCCTTCGGGCAGTTTGCTAACGTCGATGTTCTGATTATATTTAAAGGTTATCCCCTCCTGCATCAGCACGTCTATGCGGCGGTCTATCACGGCCTTGTTGAGCTTAAAGTTAGGTATGCCGTAGCGCAACAGTCCGCCGGCATCCTCGTTCTTGTCGAACACCGTAACCATATAGCCCTTCAGGTTAAGGCGGTTGGCAGCCACGAGTCCGGCAGGTCCGGCTCCTATCACAGCCACCTTCTTGCCGTTGCGCTCAGGATGATGTATGCGCACATAGTTCTCCTCAAAGGCGTGTTCGGTTATCGCAGCCTCATTCTCGCGATTGGTTGTAGGCTCATGCTCCACAAGATTGAGCACGCAAGCCTTCTCGCAGAGAGCCGGACAGATGCGCCCTGTGAACTCAGGAAAGTCATTGGTAGAGTTGAGCAGCCTGTAAGCCAGTTCCCAGTCGCCTTTATACAGAGCGTCGTTCCACTCCGGCGGCTTGTTGCCCAGCGGGCAAGCCCAGTGGCAGAAGGGCACTCCGCAGTCCATGCATCGCGATGCCTGCATGCGGCGGTCGTTAGAGTTGAGCGTCTGCTCCACCTCGCCAAAGTCATGTATACGGTCGTGCACCGGCCTGTGTCCCGCTTCCTTGCGGTGTATAGTCAAAAATGCTTTTGGATTTCCCATGTCTGTTATGTTATAAATTCTTTTGAAATTATTTTGTAGGAGGCAAGAAGTTAAGGAGAAATATCCCTGGGCGCAACGAAAAAGACAAATGCATTATTCTTTAGTAGTTAAAGGAGTTAGAGTAGTTAAAGGAGTTAAAGTCAATAGCCTTGCTGCTTCTTATCACCACTCTGCATTTGGATTTTTCACTTTTAATTTTTCATTGCGCCCTGCGCCTGTTCTTCACTTAGAATTAATAGTCTCTCTGCATGTCGGCAATCTTCTGCTGGAGCTTTCTTACCTGCTCTTCCTGCAGCACGCGCTTGTATTCTATTGGCACCACCTGCACGAAGTCTTCAACATAGCGATTCCAGTCGTCGAGCATGGTGCGTGCCAGCTTAGAGCCGGTGTAGAGATAATGCTGACGTATCAGTTCGTGCAGTTCCTTGCGGTAGTTGCTTTCGTCAACAAGGTTGATTTCAACCATGTCCATGTTGCAGAAGTAATCGAAGTTATGGTTCTTGTCCCAAACGTATGCCACTCCACCGCTCATACCGGCAGCAAAGTTGCGTCCGGTCTCGCCCAACACTACCACGCGACCGCCCGTCATATACTCACAGCAGTGGTCGCCGGCGCCCTCGATAACGGCTATCGCACCCGAGTTTCTCACTGCGAAGCGCTCTCCCACCTTTCCGTTTATATATAATTCGCCGCTTGTAGCACCATATAAGCCCGTATTGCCGGCAATGATGTTGTCCTCAGCATCAAAGTTACTGCGCACAGGCGGCAGTATGGCTATGCGCCCGCCGCTGAGTCCCTTGGCAAAATAGTCGTTGGTCTCGCCCTCGAGCTTGAAGCTTACGCCGCTTACGAGGAATGCTCCGAAACTTTGTCCGGCACTGCCCTTAAACTTTATGTTGATGGTTGAGTCGGGCAGTCCGTCGTATCCGTACTTCCCGGCAATCATACCGCTGAGCATCGTTCCAACGGCGCGGTCGGTGTTCTTTATGGCGTAATCGAGGTTAACCTCTTCTTTTTCCTCTATGGCTTTCTGCGCCGAGCGTATTATCTGACGGTCGAGTATGTTGCCGAGGTCGTGGATCTGTGCCGTGGTGTGATACAGCGAGCAGTTGCCGCTCTCACGGTTGAGCAGACGTGTGAAGTCGAGCATAGACGGCTTGCTGCCCTTCTCGGTTTCTTTCCTGACAATCAGTTCGGTGTGTCCGACGATGTCGTCGAGCCTTGTATATCCCATTTCGGCCAGATACTCGCGCACCTCACGGGCGAGGAAGGTGAAATAGTTTACAAGATATTCATATTTTCCGATGAAGTTCTTGCGCAGTTCGGGGTTCTGTGTGGTTACGCCGAGCGGACATGTGTTGAGGTTGCACTTGCGCATCATGACGCATCCGAGCACGATGAGTGCCAGCGTTCCGAAGCCGAACTCCTCGGCACCGAGCAGTGCCATGAGCACAACGTCGCGTCCGGTCTTAAGCTGTCCGTCCACCTGCAGGCGCACCTGACCGCGCAGTCCGTTCTTAACCAGCGTCTGCTGTGTCTCGCTTATGCCTATCTCGGGCGATATTCCGGCAAAGCGCATGCTTGATGCAGGCGATGCTCCCGTGCCTCCCTCGGCACCGGAGATGACTATCAGATCGGCCTTTGCCTTGGCTACGCCGGCTGCAATGGTGCCCACGCCGCTCTCGGCAACGAGCTTCACGCTTATGGCTGCCTTGGGGTTGACGTTCTTCAGGTCGAATATCAGCTGCGCAAGGTCCTCAATAGAATAGATGTCGTGGTGAGGCGGAGGCGAGATAAGCGATATGCCGGGTATAGAGTGGCGTGTCTTGGCTATAATCTCGTTCACCTTAAATCCGGGCAACTGTCCGCCTTCGCCGGGCTTTGCACCTTGTGCCACCTTGATCTGAAGTTCTTCTGCATTGACAAGATACTCGGTTGTTACGCCGAAACGGCCTGAAGCAATCTGCTTGGTCTTGCTCGACAGCGAAATCCCGTCGTATTTTGAGTGGAAGCGCTCGTTGTCCTCGCCGCCCTCGCCCGTGTTAGAACGAGCGCCGAGCTTGTTCATAGCAAGAGCTATGGCCTCGTGTGCCTCGCGGCTCAACGCACCAAAACTCATGGCGCCTACGACAAAATGCTTGACTATGCTCTCTACAGGCTCCACCTTGTCTATGTCTATCGGATTGCGTTTGAAGTCGAGAAAGTCGCGTATGAATATAGGCGCATCTTTCTCATCTACAAGACGCGTAAACTCTTTATATTTCTTATAGCTGCCCATGCGCGTGGCAAGCTGAAGGGTTGATATGGTCTCAGGGTTCCACGCATGCTTTATTCCGTCCTTGCGATAGTGGAAGAGTCCGTGGTTGGGCAGGAAGTCGGTGCATACCGTCTTTGCGAATCCGGCGTCGTGCATGGCAATGGCGTCGCGCGCGATAGTCTCAAGTCCGATGCCGCCTATGGTCGATGTCTCCGTGCCGAAATATGTCTTCAGCAGACTCTCTGACAGTCCGATACTCTCAAATATCTTTGCTCCGCGGTATGAACGGATGGTTGATATGCCCATCTTTGCCATTATCTTGAGCAGGGCTTTCTTCACGGCCTTGATATAGTTGGCCTCGGCTGTCTCATAGTTTTCCTGCACCTTGCCGCGCTTAACGAGATCGTCTAATATGGCAAATGTCATGTACGGGCATAGAGCCGAAGCTCCATAGCCGAGCAGCAGGGCTGCGTGCATGGTCTCGCGTATCTCTCCGCTCTCAACGATAAGGGCGGTCTGGACGCGCTTGCCCACTGATATCAGATAGTGGTGAACGGCACTAACGGCCAGCAGCGACGGTATGGCAGCATGAGTCTCGTCGATGTCGCGGTCGGTAAGTATGATATAGTTGTAGCCGTCGTCAACGCTGCGCTCTGCCTGCTTGCAAAGGTTGTCGAGAGCCTCGCGCAGTCCGTCTTCTCCCTTTGCGCACTCGAAGAGTATCGGCAGCTTCACGGTATTGAAGCCCTTGTAGCGTATGTTGCACAGAATGTCGAGCTGGGTGTTGTTAAGTATCGGGTGAGGCAGACGCACCATCTTGCAGTTTGTCTCGTCAGGAATAAGTATTCCGGTGCCCACACGGCCGATATACTCCGTCAGCGACATTACGAGATTCTCGCGTATAGAGTCGATGGCGGGGTTGGTAACCTGTGCAAACTGCTGACGGAAGTAGTCGAAGAACACCTGCGGACGGTCGCTCAGCACCGCAAGAGGCGTGTCGTTGCCCATTGACGCGGTTGGCTCCTGACCGTTGACACACATTGGTATTATGGTGTTTTCGATGTCTTCCTCGCCGAAACCGAACATCAGTTCGCGGCGCACAAGATTGTCAACGGCGTTGCTCACCTTACGTCCGCTCTTCAGCTTTTCGAGCTGTATGCGGTTGGTCGACAGCCACTGGCGGTACGGATGTTCTGCTGCCAGACGCTCCTTTATTTCTCCGTCATAATATATTTTGCCTTCCTGCGTATCGATGAGCAGTATCTTGCCCGGCTGCAGGCGGCCTTTCTCGGCTATCTCAGACGGTTCGAAGTCCATGACGCCCACCTCTGACGCCACAACCATCATGTCGTTGCGGGTTATGGTGTAGCGTGCCGGACGCAGGCCGTTGCGGTCGAGCATTCCGCCGGCATAGCGGCCGTCGCTGAAGAGCAGCGCCGCCGGACCGTCCCACGGCTCCATCAGTATTGAGTGATACTCGTAGAAGGCTTTCAGGTCTTCTGATATGGGATTCTTGTCGTTGAAGCTCTCGGGCACCATAAGCGCCATGGCATGAGGCAATGACAAACCGCTCATGACGAAAAACTCGAACACATTGTCGAGACTTGCCGAGTCGCTCATGCCCGGCTGTATTATCGGTGATATGTCTTTTATGCTTCCCAGCGCCTCAGAACTAAGCACACTCTCGCGCGCCTGCATCCATCCGCGGTTTCCGCGTATGGTGTTTATCTCGCCGTTGTGGCACAACAGGCGGAACGGCTGCGCCAGGCTCCATGTAGGGAATGTGTTAGTAGAAAAGCGAGAATGGACAAGAGCCAGTCCGCTGGTAAAGTAATTGTTTGTCAGGTCGGGAAAATACTGGCGCAGCTGGAGGCTCGACAGCATACCCTTATATATAATGTTCTTGCTCGACAGCGAGCAGATGTAGAAGTCTTTGTTCTTAACACGGCGCTCAATGCGCTTGCGGATAAGATACAGCGTGCGCTCGAAATAAGGCACACGGTTGTCTGTAACGCCGGTAACAAACAGCTGCTTTATGTCAGGCTCGCTAGCCAGTGCCGTCTCGCCGAGGCAGTCGGGATTTGTCGGAACGTTGCGCAGGTGCATAAGCGACAGCCCCTCGCGCTCTATCTCCTCAATCATTATGCTCAGTATGTCCTGCTGCTGAGCCTCATCCTTAGGCAGGAAGACGAGTCCCGTTCCGTATTTTCCCTTTTCAGGAACCGGTATTCCCTGCAAGAGAATAAACTCATGAGGTATCTGCAACATTATTCCGGCTCCGTCGCCTGTCTTGTTGTCGGCACCCTCGGCACCGCGGTGTCGCATGTTCTCGAGCACTTTCAGGGCGTTGTCAACAAGTTCATGGCTTTTGTTTCCATGTATGTTGACAACCATGCCCACGCCGCATGCGTCATGCTCGTATTCCGCATTATACAATCCTTTTCCCATAATTAATTGCCTTTAAGTTAATCTAAAAAACTAAATACTTAGCAAAGTGTTTGCAAAAATACAAAAATACTTTCTTTCTGAGAACATTTATTCAAAATAAATTCGACATTTTTTCATCAATAAATTTACAACACTTACAATTAGGCGAAATAATACCTGCAAATCAAGCATCCGTTAAGCAAAATTCGGAATATTCATTACAAGTTGGAATAAAACCTCAAAAAGTACATTTATGCAAAATGCTTTCAATAAAGAAAGCACGGCAACCTGATGATAAATGAAAAATAAAATTGATGCTGCTATAAGCAATTTGTAATAAAAATAAGGAAATAAAATTGGTTCATTTTGGTTCAAATCATTCTTTGCATCAATTTTTTTATAAAAAAATTAATATTTTTGCAGACACTAAACGTCAATAAGACAAACTAAATGGATACAAAATATACCGAAATAGAGTGCCTTAAACTTGAAATTGAAAAGAGGATGGGTAAGCCGTTGAAATCGCCGACCGACTTCAATCAACTTTCGCTGAGACTACAAAAGGAACTGAAAGAAGAGATAAGCATCTCTACAATAAAGCGAATATGGGGATACGTAGAGGCAAAGCACAACACACGATACACCACCTTATCAATACTCAGCCGCTTTATAGGATACATCGACTGGTATGACTTCTGTTTGTCGCTAAGACGTAGAAACATCATGGAACGCGACGCCATGCCGGAAAAACAGATCCGCACAGCAAGCCTTAAGACGGGCGACAAAATAGAACTGGGATGGGCTCCCGACTGCACTTGCGAGATAGAATACATAGGCGACAGCTGCTTCCGCGTGGAGGAATCGTCAAACAACAAACTCTGCAAAGGCGACACTTTCAAGACACTTATATTCAATCTGAACAAACCGCTGTACGTGTCGGAACTAGAACACGGCGACAGCAAGCAGTGTACTTACATAACAGGAAAGGACAACGGACTGACAACCCTGCAACTTACAATCGGACAGTCAGACGCCAAGGCAAAATAACAACCTGTAAGACAAAACCGCGCAAAAGCAGCGACTGCATAACACGGACATACAAACGATTAATACGTTCTGAACCGTTATGAACCAAACTGCATG
Source organism: Prevotella sp. CAG:255 (assembly GCF_000431195.1). NCBI lineage: Bacteria > Pseudomonadati > Bacteroidota > Bacteroidia > Bacteroidales > Prevotellaceae > Prevotella > Prevotella sp. CAG:255. The sequence goes on from NZ_HF986784.1 coordinate 26,158, forward strand.
CGCATTATCTTTATATTTATTTATATTTTTGCAGAACAAGAGACGAATAAATGTCAAATACAGAACAAAAAACAACACATGAACGTAAAAAAGATATAGAGGTTAATAAATTTAGGAAATGTTTTTTAATAGGTTAGTAAGACTTGTTTTAACCGATGTTCTTTAGACCGTGAGGCCTGAGGAACATCTTTTTTTATGAACCTACGCAACGGCCAGACAACAACGGCGCACATAATAACCAGGATTTTGCCTATCGTCTTGTAACATTATTATATAATAATAGGTGCAGCTGCAGCGCACAAAGGCAAGCCTGAGTAAACATAAAGCAGGAAAAAGCCCTCTTGAAGCCAACCAAATTGGTCCTTCCGCAATTTAGTTGAAATAATCTCTTTGCGTTATGTTATAAATGTTATAAGATGGTGTTTAGTGAACTAGGCTTCAACTAAATTACGGAAGAACCACCAAATTCAGGAAAGAGTTACGACAAAACAACGTAAAAAGATTTTCGGAAGAAACTCGTCACTCGTCACACAGGCACATAACATTCTGACAGACAAGCCGTTACGGTGTGACGAGTTGAAACTGCAACTCGTCACATTAAAGGCAGAAAAGCCCAAAGGTGACGAGTCTGGCAGGCAACTCATCACGTCATAACACGCTGATAACCAACGCAATAGACAGGAATGTGACGAGTGATGAGTTTTTGCCGAAACATTTTCGGCATTCTTCACCTGCCTATCCGTGTGCATTTCGACCTGAAACAAACTACAGACGACAATAACTATACAGATGACCGGAAAACATAATACGGACGAGAACGGCTATGCTTATACGGAATCAAGACAGCATATACTGCACAACGGGCAATTTTACGTCAAGCGGTTAATTTATAAAAGCTGCCCTTTCGCACAACAAAAGGACACGTTTCGGCATGCAAAAGCTGGCATATTGAAACATGAAAGGACACATACCGCAATGCGGCATATATAGCTCACTGCAAATAAAAACTGATAAACGGGGACTAAAAGACACGGAACAAAACGCATCAGCAGACGTAAGGGCATAAAAAAAGGACTCCGCTGAGTCCCTGTCTTTTGTTAACCTTAAATCTAATACTATGAAAAACACAGTGCAAAGATATGAAAGTTTTAACCAAATTGATATCTAAATATGATAAAATATTTACAAATAGGCAGTTTTATTGACATAAATCAACGAAACTGCCTATTAAAATCAATTATTTCTTATAGTTTTTCAAACCAGTGTTGAGGAAGTCGGTGTAATGGCCGATATTCTCGTCATAGCTGTAAGAACCTGCAACAGGCATACCCTTGTTGTCGAGAATAACATAGAACGGCTGTGCATTTGCACCGAACTTGCTGCGCTGCAGATAGCTCCACTTGTCACCCACGGTGCGGAGCTTGCGCTTACGTCCGTTCTCAACCACCTCGATAGGCTTGTCAAGCGGCTGCTTGTCGTCTACATAAAGTGAGATGAGGATGAAGTCGTTGTTGAGCTTGTCGGCTACCTGAGGATCGGTCCATACGGCTGCCTCCATCTTACGGCAGTTGACACATCCGAATCCTGTGAAGTCAACAACAACAGGCTTGCCCTCAGCTGCAGCTGCTGCCATGCCCTGCTCGTAGTCCTTATACTTAGGCTCAACTTCGTTGTGATAGAGGTTGAAGTCCTGAGTGTTGATAGGAGGAGCAAATGCGCTGACTGCCTTACAGGGAGCGCCCCAGAGGCCCGGGATAAGATATACTGTGAACGCAAGCGAAATCATACCGAGCACGATGCACGGAACAGGCATTGCGTCTGTGTTGCCCTGGTCGCTCGGGAACTTGAGCTTGCCGATAAGGTAGAGGCCGAGCATGCCGAAGATGATGATCCAGAGAGCGAGGAACACTTCGCGGTCGAGCAGTCCCCAACCGTAAGCGAGGTCGGCTACAGAGAAGAACTTGAGGGCGAAAGCCAGCTCAATGAATCCGAGCACGATCTTGATGGTGTTCATCCAGCTGCCTGACTTAGGAGCCTGCTTGAGCCATGTGGGGAACAGGGCGAAGAGTGTGAACGGCAGAGCCAGTGCGATGGCGAAGCCGAGCATACCGATGGCAGGACCTGCGATGCTGCCAGATGTGCTGACCTCAACGAGCAGGAAGCCGATGATAGGACCTGTACATGAGAATGAAACGAGTGTAAGCGTGAACGCCATGAGGAAGATGCTCAGCATACCGCTCGTTGACGATGCCTTGTTGTCAACCTTGTTTGTCCATGATGAAGGCAGAGTGAGCTCGAACCAGCCGAAGAACGACAGGGCAAACACTACCAGCAACAGGCAGAAGAATATGTTGAACACGGCGTTGGTGGCCAGCGCGTTGAGCGAGCTTGCACCGAAGATGGCCGTGATGGCAAGTCCGAGGGCAAGGTAGATAACGATGATAGAGATACCATAGGTTATGGCGTCGCGTATACCCTTCTTCTTATCCTTTGTACGCTTCAGGAAGAAGCTTACGGTCATAGGTATGATAGGCCATACGCAAGGAGTGAACAGAGCCACGAAACCTCCGACAAGTCCCATCAGGAAGATATATATCCAAGAGCGGCTTGAACCTGTGTCGCCGCCGTTGAAGTTCTGCAGTTCGTCGATAACAGGCTTCCAGAGGTCGCCCTGTGCGTTTACAGCGGCTGTGTCAGTCTGCAGCGAGTCGGCTCCTGCCATTGCTGCTGCGGCTGTTGTGTCTGTAGCCTCAGCCTCGGTAGTTTCCTCTGCTTCAGGAGCGTCGGCAGGTCCTTCGCCGTTGAATGCGAACTCAACCTGTGTGGGCGGGATACAGTTTTCGTCGTTGCATGCGCCATACTCAAGATATCCGCTTACTTTGTATGTCTTGCCGACAATCTTGAATTTCTGCACGAAAGTAACGCTGTTTTCGAAGTAGCGCAGGTTCATGCCGAACATTTTGTCAAACTGGCTTATCTCCTTTCCTCTGTGTGAGAGTTTGCCGGCAGCCTTAACGCCTTCGGCCTTCTCTGTGTGCAGAGTGGCAGAAATAGGACCGTCAGCAGGCAGTCCGGTTGAATACACGTGCCATCCTTTGTCTATCCGCCCTGTAAAAATAACTTCAAGCTCTGTGGGCGACACTTTTTTCTGGCTCACCTTAAAGTGAACCGGGTCTTGCATCTGTGCTGCAACGGCCAGTGTGAACATGGCGAGCAGCGCTGTCAGGAATGTTGTTTTTAAAAGTTTCATTATTTTTTCTGGGTTTTATGTGTCATTATATCAAGCACGAAGCGGTCTGTCTCGTCCATGCCTCTCTTGCCTATTTCTGTAAGGTTGCGTATGCTCTGGTCTACGTCGTCGTCGATGATGCCCTCTACTGAGGTTACATGCTTGTTCTGTATGGCGAGCATGGCGCTCATCACTGCCGTGCTCACGCCTGTAGTAAGCTTTAGCGCGCAGCTTGGCTTTGCGCCGTCGCATATCATGCCCGTGAGGTTGGCTATCATGTTCTTCACGGCATACGACAGCTGCTCATAGCTGCCTCCCATAAGGTAAGTTATACCGCAGCTGCTGCCCGTGCTGGCAACCACGCATCCGCAGAGGGCTGAAAGTGAGCCCAGATGCTGCTTGATGTATATGGCAGTAAGGTTGCTTATGATGAGGGCGCGTATTGTTTCTTCTTCAGTGTTATGGTTTTCGGCTGCAAACACTACCACCGGCATGGTGGTGCAGATGCCCTGGTTGCCGCTGCCGCTGTTGCTCATCACGGGCACCATGGCGCCGGCCATACGTGCGTCGCAGGCGCAGCTTGTGGCCGAAAGTATCTTTGAGAATATGCTGTCGCCCATTATGCCCTTGCCCAGCGGGCTGCACATGGTCTTGCCCAGCGTGTGGCCGTAGTTCTCGCGCAGGCCTGCTGCTGCGGCAGTCTCGTCCATGCGCTTGGCGTCGAGGATAAATTTCAGCTCCTCGATGTCGGTCTCGGTGGCAAACTCGTAGACCTTGCGCAGAGTGAGCTCCACTTCAACCTGCTTTGCCTCCTCTTCTCTCGGGGCCATATTGTCGAGCATCACGTCGGCATCCTTGCGCAGATAAACGAAGTTGGTGTGCATGTGCATGATTCTTGCCTCGGCCTCATGACCGCCGGCGCTGCACTTCACGGCAATATAAAGCTTGTCGGGCGCATCCTCCTTCAGGCTTATGTGTATTCTGTCTTCGGCGATATACGCCTTGCCGCGCTCAACGGCCTCCTTGTTGCTGTCCTGCAGCACTTCGAGCTCAAGCTCCGGACGGCCTACTATGGCACCAAGAGCCACGGCTATGGGCAGGCCGATCATGCCTGTTCCCGGTATGCCCACTCCCATTGCGTTTTTCAAGATGTTGGCACTAAGCTCTATGTCTATGCTCTCAGGAAGAGTCCCGAGCAGCTCTCTGGCCTTTGCCACACAAAGAGCTACGGCTATAGGCTCTGTACAGCCTATTGCCGGCAAAACCTGACTGTGAATCAGGGCTATAATAGATTTTCTTTCTTCTGTTGACAACATTGCTAAGATTTTTAGGTTATACTTACAAGCTGCGAAGTTACAAATTTAAGTGGAAAAAATTTATTTTTAACAAGGAAAATTACGCAAATGTTACAAAAAAGTTGGGCGGCAACACGTCTGCGCCACTAAAACTGCTTACATTTTGTAAACTTTAAGCATAAAAATACATTTTCAGGCGGAATGCTCACGCCAACCGTAAGCCGGCAACACCCGGCACAGACACCGGCAAGGCGTTTTGCAAAAGGCCACGTTTCGGACTCTGAAACATGGTCTTTCATCATGCAAAAGACCATGTTTTGCAAGGCAAAAGGGCACGTTTTGCAACACGTCTGCTAACACGCTGACAATCAGAAGGATAACAATATGTAAGCTGTCCGCCCGTACCACAGCATCTGACGGCCTTTGCAGCACGACAAGATACAGACCGGCATGATAAAAACATGACAGAAGCGGCGCGCCACGAGCCACGCCCGAAACACGCCGACGAGACGGCATAGAGAACAAAATTTAGCACGGCTGGAGGCAAGAACTAACTATTTTTAGCACTAAAAAGTTGTTGATTTGAAAAATAAAGCCTACCTTTGCCAACAAGAATAAAATGAATTAACATAAGGAAAGGCAAGATCAAGGATTCCGACATTGAGAAACATGCCGGAATCTTTCGTTTTGTCTGTCCCAAAAATAATAATAATCTTTAAAACCAATAAATTATGGCTTACATGTCACAAGAAGGCTACGACAAGTTAGTGGCCGAACTAAAACATTTGGAAAGTGTCGAACGTCCCAAGGCGTCAGCGGCAATTGCAGAGGCCAGAGACAAAGGCGACCTGAGCGAAAATTCAGAATATGATGCAGCTAAGGAGGCACAGGCACATCTTGAAGACAAGATCAACAGGATTAAGCTTGCTATCTCTGAAGCCAAAATTGTTGACACATCGCGCCTGAGCACAGACTGCGTGCAGATTCTGTCAAAAGTGGAAATGACCAACCTGGCAAACAACGCCAAGATGAGCTACACCATCGTGAGCGAGAGCGAGGCAAACCTGCGCGAAGGCAAAATCTCGATAAAGACACCTATTGCACAGGGACTGCTCAACAAGAAGGTAGGCGACGAGGTTGAAATAAAGATACCACGCGGAACCATAAAGCTGCGCATAGAAAAGATTACCGTAGAATAAAGCTCATGAGATACAGCTGTCATGAGGCTTTAAGGCAGGCAAGCCGAAGACTCCTGACACTGAAGCCTCATCACACACGACATCCATAAGCCCTAAGGACCTTACATACAATAATATAAAAACATAACATCATGGATATTTTCTCAAAAATAGCTGCAGGCGAAATACCCAGCTACAAATGCGCCGAAAACGACAAGTTCTACGCATTTCTCGACATCAACCCGCTTGCAAAGGGACATACGCTGGTGATACCGCGCCGCGAGGTTGACTACTTCTTCGACCTCAACGACGACGAGATAGCCGAAATGATGGTGTTTGCAAAGAAAGTGGCCGTGGCTATAAAGAAGGCCTTCCCGTGCCGCAAGGTGGGCATGGCCGTGCTCGGACTCGAAGTGGCACACGCACACATACACCTCGTGCCCATGCAGACAGAGAAAGACATGCTCTTCTCTAACCCCAAGCTGAAACTTACAGAGCAGGAGTTTAAAGAAGCTGCAGACAAGATATATGCCGCTTTCTGCGAGTAATACGACAGAAACATGAAGCCACGAAGGCGGCACAAGAAAAAAAGAGTGAGGAGCGTCAGGCACAAACAAAGCCAGGCGCTCCTCACTCTTTTTATATATAATAGGCGGCAGGACTAAATAAACTCGTCGCCATACTTTACCTGCACCTCATTGATATACTTGCGTATAAGCGCCGACGAATCCTCCTTCTTGCATATAAGCAGCACGTTGCCCTTCTCGGCCACGATATATCCGTCGAGCCCGTTTATTATGCCCATGTGGTCGTCAGGCAGCTTAATGATGTTGTTGCGGCTGTCGTCGGCTATCACACGCGAGCCGATAACCACGTTGTCGCCCTCGCCCTTGCTCATGCTCTCATATATAGAGTGCCACATGCCAAGGTCGGCCCAGCCGAAGTCGCATATCATCACATACACATTCTCGTTGTGCTCAAGTATGCCGTAGTCTATCGACAGATTTGGATACGATGGAAAGTTCTCCCTGACAAACTCAAGCTCGCGCTCCATGCTGTATTCAGCCCCCGAAGCCTCAAGCTTCCTCAGCACAGGAGGGAATATGCGCTTAAGACACTCGCAGAGATAATTAACGTTAGAAAGAAACAGCCCTGTGTTCCAGTAGAACTCGCCGCTCTCCATGAACATTCGCGCAAAGTCGCGGTCGGGCTTCTCCGTAAACGACTTAACCTTAAACACATCGTCACGCTCAGAAGGCTCGCCCGTCTGTATGTAGCCATAGCCGGGCTCAGGTCTCGTAGGCCTTACGCCCATTGTCAGCAGGCAGTCGTGGCTGCCGACAAAGTCGAGACCGTTGATAACGTCAGTCTTGAACACATCCTCCTTGAACACAGCCTGGTCCGACGGCACCACCACGAGACGCGCGTCGCGGTCGGCCCTATGCAGGATGCGGTATGTAGCCCAGGCCACGCTCGGAGCCGTGTTCCTGAAGATAGGCTCACTGAGGATATGCTCCTCGGGCAGCTCGGGCAGCTGCTCCCTCACCAGGTCGTAATAGATGTGGTTTGTACTGATATAAATATTTTCAGAAGGAATAAATCCGGCCATGCGGTCGTAAGTCTGCTGAAGAAGCGTGCGTCCTGTCGAAAAGAAATCCAAGAACTGCTTAGGACGGTCTTCGCGGCTGCAAGGCCACAGGCGGCGTCCTTTGCCGCCGGCCAAAATAAGACAATAATTGTTTTTATTCACACTCATTGTATTTACAGATTGTTTTACGAATACGAAGATAAGCATTATTGTCTGTATAACCAATTATTTTAAGTTTTTTCAATTAAAAATTTGTCAATTCAGAATTTATATTTATCTTTGCAGCCGAAAAGAAGCCCAGATGGCGGAATCGGTAGACGCGCTGGTCTCAAACACCAGTGGGGCAACCCGTGCCGGTTCGACCCCGGCTCTGGGTACTAGAAACAGCTAAGTATTTGGTTATCAATACTTGGCTGTTTTTATTTTATATAAATAATGTTCTGCTTATATTTTAAACAAAGTATCTCAAAGCCTACATCCCGACATGAATGTCGGCAAGTATGCTCCGTTCTATTTCTTCCACCGGTTCATCAGTGTATCTCTTCACGATGGTGTGACGGCTCAGATAGTCGATGCTGTCGCACAGTTCGCGCAGGATGGTGATCTGGTGTGAGGACAGCAGCAGAGTTTTGCCCCCGGCTTTCAGCGAACGTATGATTTTCTTCAGCTGAATACAACCGTATAAGTCGACACCGTTGAACGGCTCATCAAGTATATACAAGTCGTTGTCCTGCAACAGCAGAGCCATAAGCGCCAGCTTCTTTTTCATGCCGGTAGAATATTCCGATGCATACCTATGCAACGGCAGTTGAAACATCTTATTTGCTTCTTCCACCCTTGCTCTGTTGATCTTCTTGCCTTTTGCTTTTATGCAAAAATCGAGATACTCATATCCGGTAATCAGCGAATAGAAATGAGTCTCGGCCGGCAGATAACCGATTGAGATGCCTGACGCCTTGTCTATGCTGCCGTCATAACCGGTAAGTCCCATGATGCAGTTAAACAGCGTTGTCTTGCCTGCCCCGTTCTCACCGGCAAGTCCATAAATCATCCCCGACTGATAGGCTACCGACAATCCATGCAAGACCATTGTCTTGCCGTAGTTTTTTGACAAATCTGTTATCTTTATCAGCTCCATATATTTTTTAAATTGTCTTTAAGGAATACACTGCATAATACGTTTATCAGAACAAACGGAACTAGCAGAAGCGGAATAAAACAAGTAAAGAAAAACAGGGGTATAAGCACTATCAACTGATATACGGCCAGTGATGCTGATGAAAACGACATATGGCGCACCATGCCCATATTGCACAAATATAATATGCTTCCCGATATTACGGAAACAGCAAACAGCAGATTATCACCGCTGAAGGAAAACGAAAGTATAATTCCGACAAAAGGCACGGCTGTTATTACGGCGTTCCAGACGCTTGACAAGACAAGATGCCGCTGAAAAGCTGAATAATTGAGATAAAAGGTTAGCTCCTGCCGCTGCGGAACGGATGCAAACGACATTGTCTGAACTATTCCCCATACAATCAAGGCTACCTTTCCGATACGGATATTGGCATGCAGCGCCCCTATGACCGTAACTATGAGCAAAAGGAAATAAAGCCAGCCATACATGCGGAACATGCGGATATACTCCAGGCCGCCTTTGTAGAGAAAAGGCAAGGGGACGGGCACAGACTTCATCTTTATGGTCTTTAGCTTAGGCAAAAGAACGGCAGTTGTCATGACGGCTGCGGCAGCGGCATAATGACTTCTAAGACATTCAATCACAACAAACGGCAAACCTATCAATATATATTCAGCCATGAGGAGTAAAGCAGGACATTTAACTTGCTGCGACAGAAAGTCTTTGTCTTTACGTTCGTTATGATAGCATAGCAGGCATAAAATGACGGCAGCGGGCATAATCCAGCTGTAGCTTGTCTTTATCAGCACATAAAGAGCCAAAAACATAAATGCCGCCAAAAGCAGACTTACGACAACGCCCAGTCGCCTTAAAATCCGCCAAAGCTGTTTCAGCCGTAATCCGAAATAGAGAACCGCTATCATTGTTTCCTCATCAATTCAAGAGTTTAATCTCTTCTTATTTTTGTCTACAAGTTCCAAAAAGGATTGCAAGTGTGCTTAAAGCCACGCCGACAGCTATTCCTAAAGCCACTCCGATCTTAATATTATCCATAGCTGCGCCGGCTGCTGTGCCAGCCATAATCCCCAATGCCATAATCGGGCCGCAAATCAAATAATATTTCTTCATGAACTTTATTATTTTGTTGTTATTTTAGAAATGCAAATGTACAAAAAAAGGAGCGATTCTTGTTACTTAATCGCTCCTTTTCTTAGGTTATGTTTAATAATAGTATAAAATTATGCTGTTGTCATTATTTATTCTCACCAATCTCAAACGGCTTCGTTGCCGTGGCGTTGCCATACTGGATGTAGAGCTGATATTTGCCCGGTTTCATGTCGGTAACATCTATAAGATATGGTGCAATATACTTCACAGCCTTAACCACTCGCTCCTTGCTGTCGAAGATCACCACCTTTGCCGGATCCTGCGTGGGCAGAGTGAGGCGGATGCCCGAATTGTTAGGATTGAACGTAACGCGGGCCTCTTCAAGAGCGTTGGCATAGTTGACGGGCAGCTCCGTGATGTCCTTCGGAGAGAACCTTACCATCACCCTCAGCGGCGCTCCCTTCACACCGTCCGGTCTTACATATACAGGAATCTCCGTACCGGGTTCCACCTGCATCATGTTAAGTTCTACGTTGAGCGAGCCATTGTTTGAAGCATCCATGCCCAGCGTGGTATTCTCGAACACGAAGGTTACTTCCACGGGCTTGTTGTCAGGATTGTCAGCCGAACGGGCCACACCCATAATATAGCCTTTGTTCTTAACGACGTTGTCTGTCTGCATCTTCACCCACGCTGTCTTGCCGGGCTGCTCTGCACGCGAGCGTGTGCTGTATTCGCATATATAGAAAGCTTTCTTAGAGTCATTCAGGCTATAGCCCAATGAGTTGAGGTCGCTTATCTTTGAAAGGCTCACGTTGGCCGGGAACGATATAAAGTTCCACTCACCCGGCTTGAAAGTATATTTCAGTATAAGCTTCTTAACCGTTACAAAGCCTTTGTCGACCACCACCTGTCCGCGTGACTCCGGATCGGCATACACTGTCAGCTGGTCTATCTCGTCACCATCGTTCAGGACAAGTTTTCCGTCTTTTGCCACAGTCTTATTATTGCGCACATAGAAGCGGCACTTAGTTATAGGCGAGGTAAGATATTCGTCTGTACCTGGCTGCACGGCCGCAATCTCTATATATGCCGACTTATCCACCGGTATGGTATGAACGTTCAGCACATTTCCCTCTATGGTTGCATATTCGCTTCCGGCTGTTATATAGTAGAGCCCGGTACCGCCTGAAGTGAATCCTGCGTCAAGCGTATGTGTAAACGGCTTGCCGTAGGCCAATATGTCAGTTTCAGGCCATGTAGCTTTCTGAGCTTTTCTTACATCTTTTTTAAGATAAACACGTCCAAGCGGGAAGTTCATGTGATCCTGAGCGTTATTGTCAATTATATTACCCGTTATGACAATATTTGTCTGTCCGTCTATAGGAACTTCATACTTACGCAGATATATACCATCAGCCGGTTTCACCGGATTGGTCTTGGCATACATTGTCTGTGTCTCCTTCACTTCGCCGTTTACGGAAAGAGAAAAACGGATGTCGCCGCTGCTCTTGTCGTCCTGAATTCCGTAATACGTAAAAAAGCGTGAGTACGGACTGTCTTCAGCAAAGTTGAACGTGAAGCTGCCGTTGGCATGAGTGCTGAAACTCTTATAGAATCTAATACCGTCAACAGGGAACGGATTTCCACCATCAATGCCTTCGTCAAACTTTATTCTATTATCATATCCGCTTGTAGCAGCATTCCACTTGACATCCTGTCCGATCCATTTAAAACGCTCGACGCCATTGTCCTCTATCAACTCAGAAAGATACTGTGCTCCGGTTACAGTGATAAATTTTGCACGATATGCATATCTGTCAGTTGTGTCAAGCAGAGGCACCGTGAAGTTACGGTTGAGCGTCTCCGGTATTGGCAGCAGATAATATCCGTCTGACAATGGTATATTGTCTGAAGACACAGTACTATTGCCGTCACGCAGACTGAAGGACACTACCTGAACATTCTGTATTTCCTCGCCTCCGGCATTGACCTTAGCCAATATCATACGGCCCGAGACACCGCCGTCGGCACTTGGAACAAGTCCTATCAGCTCAATGCTCTGGGCCTGTGCAGACAGGCCGAGCAATGAGAACAATAAAACAATTATATATCTTGCTTTCATTATCTTACGTTTATTTTGTTTGTATAATCCTTGTTAGATGTGCGCACACGCACGATGTATGTGCCTGAAGGCAACTGATGAGAGTAGCTGTCTGAAGACGTTGTCGTGTAGACGCATCGGCGTCCGGCTGTGTCGAACATTTCTATTACCGACTTGCCTGAGAGACCTTCTATGCGGCATGTGTTTCCATCGATGCTTACCGAAGGCTTGCCGCCGGCAACCTGCCCTACGCCAGTGGTCTCCTCATGTACACTAAGCACGAGTGCAAAGCGCGACTTGGCTTCATCAACATTATTGACGTCAAATTCATATCCGTTGCCGTCGAGCAGACTCCATCTCTGACCTGTTGACTTGTCAAGCAGTTCTGCCTTGTCGTTAAGGCCATAGCCATAAGATTTTATTGCAGCTATACGGAACTTTCCTGTAGACGAGAGTCGCAAGTAAAGCGGTATCTCAACCTTCTTGCCCGGAAGCACGTTTACCGACAGGTTGCGATTTCCGCAGACAGTGGCAATCTCGTTGGTCTTAGAGTTGAGTCCTCCCCACATCTTCACGGCATCCTCACCGAGAACAAATCCGGCAGAAGTTTCATCCTGCAGCTTCACCTCAGTGCGGTCGGCCAGCTTGTCTGAGTCGCCTTCATAGAGACCGATACGCAGCATCTTGCTTTCATGCAGCATGTAGTGGTCGAACACGCGGCGGCTTATGCTTGTATTCTTAGCCTCTGGTGTTATCACAAGACTTGCACCCGCCTGACGTGTCTGCACGAAGAACGGCTGGAACGGCATCAGCTTCTGAGTCTCGTCATAGTTCTCAACCATATCCCAGGCTGTATATGTGTCGCTTTCAGGATTATACTGGTAGAGATATTTCACCACCTCATCCTCATTCAGCACGACATTATGCTCCTTCGTAAGGTTTATGTTAGACAGATACGGATTACCAATGAGGTTCCATCCTGCGTCAAACTCGCTCTCGCTCGGATAATATTCAAGCATATCTGCATAAGCTGCGTTGCCGTTGCTGAGCAAGCTGCCTAGAGATGTGTTCACGATACCCTCCGCACCTCCGTCAGAGTCAATCTTTATCTTAACGCCGTCGCTGAGCACACCCTGCAACAGCTTAGCCTTTACGCCAAACGACACGTATGGCGATGTAGCCTCTATCACATTAGCTCCGTCTTCATTGTCAGCCAGCGACAGCTCTACAATAGGCTCGAGCGCAACGTTGAGCTTAAGTTCGCTATTGTCGGTAACTCCCGAAAGCTTTATTGTAACAGGATTAACAGCCAGACTGTTAAGGTTGTCACGATTAATCGTCACAATGATATCCTGTTCTGCCGGACCGTTAAGGTCGAGTTCTGATATGTTTGCAGAAGCATATTCTGACTCAACTACAGACACCTGCACCTTGCTTGTCGGATTCTTGCTTATCACACGGCTCTTTACAGTTATCTTGTTGTTAACGTCGCTTATAATTATAGTGTCGCCGTCAGCATGACCGTCAACCGACAGGTTTACCTTTACAGGATATTCACCCGCAGCACCGTCGTACATCAGCATCATCTCACATCCGTCATTAAGGGTAGTGCCGTCAACCTCAAACTTCATTCTGCCGTTATCCTGACTCGACATCGGAACAAACGTTGAGAATGGTTCTGTAGATCCTATCGGACGCAGAGCCAACGTAACCGCCGGTGCCGATTCAGCCTGCTGCATAGCGAAGCTTACTGTTGCCTTCTGGCCAGATGAGAACACCGACGCCTTGCTCATAGTCAACGTATAGAACGAGTTGCTCAGCGGCGTAAGCTCTGCATGGTCAGCATTTGCATAGTTATAAGGTGTTCCGTTCATCACGCCAATGCCGAAGCTTGCGCTTACTCCCTGCGGAGCTGCCACATGAACGGCCTGACCTGCCTCTGTATCCTGACTGTTCTGGCTGAACGTAGCAGTGGGGTGATATGGCATGTGAGAGAAGTCTTCGTTAGACGTTGTTCCATACAGAGTGAGCTGAGTGCCCGTAACAACATCATAAACTTTTCCATCCTCGTTCGTATGATCCATATCGATGAACGACACCAAACCCGGCTCGTCAAGACGCGGATTGTTCAGCATATACTTGCGTATCTCGTCAGACGAGAGCGCACGGCTCCACAGCATCACCTGGTCTATTGCACCCTTAAACCACTTGTCGCCCTGATAGTTCTGTCCAAGAAGCAATGCCGAATTTATCTTGGCAGTAGGCACGCTTGTCGAACGGAAATACTCTGCTCCATTAAGATATACATGGAATCCGTCTGAAGCTGCCACAAGTGCCACATGCATCCAGCGGCCTACATCCGTAGACTTGAAATAATGTGTGGTAGACCATCCGTAATATCCGTCATTCCAGTGGAAACGCAGGTTCTTGTCTGCAATATGTATTCCGCAAACTCCACCGTTGCTGCCGCGGAAGAATATCAGAGGCTTAACGCTCTTAAGCATATCCTCGTTGTCTACACGCACCCATCCCATCATGGTGACATTGTTGAGTCCGTTAAGACTTCCGCTTATCTGAGACGACTGCACAGCAGCTCCGCCACTTGTAAATGTCATGGCCTTACCCGGATCCTGTGGCAGCATCTTGTTGTTCACAGTGATTACCAGCGGCACCATTGTACCGTTCTTGCTTTCGATGGTATCCTTAAGAGTCTTGCTACCTTTCAGCATTTCTACGTCAAGCTGCAACTTTGCCACAGCCTTGCCGTTGACAAACTTCATGTTATCAGCAACCTTGAACAGTCCTGTTCTCGAGCTGATTTCATAAATTCCTTCAGGCTCATTCATTCCGCCTACAAGGCGCGCATTTACATCATATGCAACATCGCTTTGATCATAAACGTCGATTTCGTTTCCTTCCCAGTTTCCGGCGAGCGAAGGCTCTACCGCAGCCTTATTCTCAAGCACGGCGAGCATCTTGTCTGCCAGTCCGGCAGCTTTCACCCCTTTGGCAACGAGCGTCTTTCCGCTTTCGCCAGCCTCCATGTCGGCCATTTTCATCCACACCTTCTGGTCTTCATACAAGCCGCAGGCATAGAGCTGATACTGCTTTCCGCTATGCCATGACAGAGGCAGCTCTATATCAAGAGTCAGCTGACCGGCATCAGAGAACGGACGTATTTGGAACACCTCGGAAGCAGCAACATAATACTGAGTGTTGACACCCATGCTGTCCGGATGCAGGTTTGCATAACGATATACACCAAATTCAGGCGACTGATCGCCCGAAGGCGTAAGATATATCGCAGTACCGTTGCCTGTTTCATAGGCTGTACGTCCCTGAGGAGTCTTCACCTCTGACTTGACTGCACCTACAGCCACCGGCATCTTCACATAAGAAGTAACGGCCTGAGTACGCGGAGCCATTCCTGCACGCGAGAAGAGCTCATGCTCCTTGTCAAGCGCTCCGGCATTGAAGTCGTTGTAGTAAACCAAGGCGTCAGCCTCCGATGTGTCATGAGAGAACATGGCGCGCTTAACATCGTTCGCGTTGAGCGCACGGTTCCATATCTTCAGTTCGTCTACACTTCCCTTCATCGCCATGCTCTCAAATCCGTCGGCAAAGAGCGACAGGTTGACAGCACTGTTGAGCGGAGCCCACTGCACTATGCGCGGAGCCGAAGCCACCTCGCTGCCATTTATATATAATGTAACATTTCCGTCACGGTCTTCGCTCAAGGCTACATGCGACCAGCGTCCCTTAGTCAGCGCTCCGCCTACAAGGTCGGTCTGCTGAGTCTCGTTTGTGTCGTATGTTGCACGGTCGAACAGCTGTGCAGGCGCATAGCGGAACTTCAGCTTGCCCTGATCCAGGAGCAACGCCCATCCGCGCGTATCGCGCTGCTGCTCTACAGGACGGTTACACAGAATGACACCGTCGTTCTCCGGATTAATCCAGAAGTCTATGGTAAAGTCATTAAAGAAGTAGTCAACATTTCCCAAGTCAATACGACCGCTACCGTTGCTGTAAAGAGCCTGGCCAGGCTTCGGAGTGTAATCAACAGCCGTTGCCTTTGCCGAAGACGACTTGACTGTATATTCAGCCGACTCAGTTGTTACGTCCGGCGACTCGCGCAGGGTCAGTTTCAGCTTAACTCTGTCTCCGTCCTTCAGGTTAGACGTGAAATACTGATACGGATTGTTCACGTCTGTTCCGTTTACATACCATGTATAGTCATAGTAAAGCGGAATAGTCCACTTTGTATCAATTCCGAATGTACGGCGTCCGTTGACATTAGAAAGTTCTTTCAGCGCAAAGCCATTCTTGAAGTAGCGGTCAGCCGGATGCTCAAGGTCAGCTACCCACACGCCACGTCCGTAATCGCCTATCACCATTTCCTGGGTGGTATAGTTCAAGGCAAGACGCTTTGCCGAAAGCGGATTATATCCCTTAAGCCACAACGACCATTGGCCAGTATTGTGGTCGCGCAGATATATACCTGACGAAGAGCTGAAGAAATACAGATCTCCTGTTCCCTCATGGAAGAATATATCGTCACACGAAATTGACGGCAGACCCTGCGAGAGGTTTTCGCTGTCTCCTGTTGTAAGATCATATTTAAGCACCTTTCCGGTCTGTGCAACATATATAACGTTGCTGTTATTCGGATCAGCAGCAATCCAGGCATTAGTAAACTTAGCCGGAACTTTAGAGCCGTTGGAACCGATCACCTTGACAGTCTCAAACGTATTGCCATTGTCTGTCGACTTGACAATTGTGTGGTTGGTGTTCAGCACAAACAGTGTAGGCTTGTCGCCGTCACGTGTTATCGCAAAATCACGCGCACCTGTTCCCGCACCGGTCTCATCCACTGTATTTGCAGACAGGTTTATCGTCTTGCGGCCGAAGTCCTCTATACGGAAGAACGACTGGGCATTGTTTCCCGGATTGTGAATCAGATACCAGTAGCCTGTACATACATCAGCCATCGAATAGCCTTCATACCAAGAGCTGAGCGATACGCCTTCAAGGCCTCCGCCTCCGCTTCCTGAGAAATAGCATGTGCCGGCATAAGGATTAAGGAAGGCTTCCGTACCCTCATATCCGCGCCAGTTGCCCCAGCGTCCGTAGCGGTATGTCTGAGCGTCCACATCCTGTGTGTTGCCAAGCATTGTCTGGTCGCCAAACTCGTTTACCTTAATAGAATAGTGCAGCTGATTGCCCATCGAGCTGTTTATGTTAGTCCACTCATGATTGTTTATGTCCTTATCCTTTACCAGAAGTCCCGCATCAGAGCCGCGGAACACGCGTCCGCTGCGGTGAGACACGATGCAGTGGTTGTCTGCATTATGACGTGCACTCGTAGTTGTATAGTACTGTCCGTTGTCGGCCAGAGCCTTAAGGCGGTTACCCCATCCGAACTCTCTGAACGTATGTCCGCCGTCACTGCTTATTGCAGAACTCATTGAGCATCCGTAGAGCCACTGGGGATCCTTAAAGTTTACGCCAAATCCGCCGAGCCAGCCCCATGGCGACTCGTTTCCGAAGGCCAGTCCGCTGCCGATACCATTTATAGGCTCCTGCAGCGTGCGCCATGTCTTTCCGCCGTCGTCTGAACGGTAAACAGCAGAATATACGCCATAGCTGACGTTACGCGACGCTGTTGCAAACCACATCTGCAACGGGTTGTCGGGATTCACTTCAAGGAAACTCTGGGTTGTAGCCTTAAACGGGAACTCGTTCACCTGACTGTAACGCAGTTCTGTTCCGTCCTGATTATACACGTCGAACGTCATGCGCTTTATGTCAAAGCTTCCATCGCTCTTCGGAGTAAGTCCGTCTTCAGAGTAATATATACTGCGTGATGTCGGTATATATATAATGTTGCGGTTTGTGGGATGGAAGGCAAAGTTCTGGAAGAACGAGCCCTTCATTCCTGTCTCAGGGTGTGTCTCCTTCAGGTTATCCGGCAGCACAATCTGCTTCCAGCTGACACCCTTGTCCTCGCTGTACCACAACTGACTGCCGAGATAATTCGCGCCAGACTGTATTGCGCCGATAAACTTCAGTTTTCCCGACGCATCTTTAAAGGCATAGCCGCGCTTAAACGACTTATGCGTAGCGCCCTGCACTCTGGTCCAGCTCTGTCCGCCGTCCGTAGTTTCATACACAGCACTACTGCCGCCGTTCTTCATGAAGGCAAAGAAATGGTTCCAGTCATCCGGGTCTACGGGTATAGCCGAATGTGAGCAGATCTTGCGGAACTCACGGTCGGGTATTCTGTCCGTAACGCAGTCCCATGTCTTGCCAAGATTATCCGTACGGAATATTCCGCCTCCGTCAGGGATAACCATCAAGGCATCAGGGTCAGTAGGATGCACTACTATCCAGTGCACACGGCCCGTATAAGGTTTCTGCTGCACGGGGCGGAAGTAGCCGGGATTACGTATACCCCTCATCCTGTCTTCAGGCGTATAAGGTATTTCGGGATAATATGTCTCAAGCTGTTTTGAATAAAGGCGACGAACCGACTTCATTGTCTCGCCGTAATAAGCC
Source organism: Prevotella sp. CAG:255 (assembly GCF_000431195.1). NCBI lineage: Bacteria > Pseudomonadati > Bacteroidota > Bacteroidia > Bacteroidales > Prevotellaceae > Prevotella > Prevotella sp. CAG:255. Next base: position 44,355 of record NZ_HF986784.1, read on the forward strand.
GTATCCACAAACTGATAGATAGAGTCGCTGCCCGGCGTGTGGCCAAAAGTAGGAAGCCACTGCTTGGCATACATACCATACTCGCGCGAACCGCGCACCTTTCCACGATTCGTTTTTATGTATCGGTCCATAATCCTTGTTATTTCCTGCGGGAACCATCCGTCGCGCGCAAGCTTGATGTAGACCTCATCATTCAACAAATCCTCCTTTTTCACCTGTTCATAAGCAGAATCGGGTAATGTGGAAACAGCACGTTCCATCTTCGAACGCTTCTTGTCGTCAACGTTCTTCTCGCGGCCCAGATGTGCCTGCATGAACACGAACGGCAGCAGAAGCGCCACTAATCCTGTCAATCTTTTTCTAACCATAATACCTTTATTTCTGTTTATATAAGTTTTTGCATCAAATAATCTATTATCTGTTTCTCTGATGTGTGTGCAAAATTATACATTTGTAGCCAATTTAAAAAATAAATGAATGTCCGCATGTTACCAAA
>NZ_HF986785.1:0-1391 GCF_000431195.1 Prevotella sp. CAG:255
GGCTCACCCGATAAATAGTGGGGAAAGAAAATATTACGCATAAATTTTAGTCAGCCTAAAGAGGAAGAATGGTATGTCAATAACTCCTCGGAGCAATGCTCTGAACTGTTTGATTTTGGCATTAAAGCATTCGGCAAAAGCATTGGTAGAGCGGCTCACGAAGAAGTTCAGGACTCCGTCATGGTGTTCTGTCAAGGTAGAAATTATAGCCTGAAAGCTTTTGAATCCGGACCTGTCGGCCCTGTCATACCATTTTGCCAGAGACAATCTGGCGGCATCCTTGTGAGTATTCCTTGAGAAAATCATCCGTAAGGAATGTGACAGAGAATAAGCTTCCTGCAGATCCGGATACTGGGCAAAAAGAATTTCCGCCCTCTCTTTTTGTCTTTGTGTCCATTTCTCGGGAGATTTAAAAAGTAAATAGCGAGAGCGTACTAATAGCTGTCTTAAAGAGTCTCCATTCGAAAAAATAAATGGAGAATATGCCTCTCCACAAAATCTGGCTTTCTTCATGTCATCCGCTTCCTGACGTATTGCTTCCCAACGATGGGCAATACGCAGTTCCTGCACGGCCTCGAAAGCCATTTGTTGAATATGGAAACGGTCTATGGTCCGGATGGCCTTAGGGAAACAGCATCGGGCAATCTTCCCCATACTGTTGGACATATCCAAAGTTATTTCATTTACCTTTAAACGCTTTGAAAAGGGAATCTTACGCCTCAGTATGTTAATAATATGCTCTGATTTGACGCCATTGATTATGGCGACCAGGCTTCCTTTCTTTCCCCGGGCATCCGGATTGGACACAATGGTGTAAAGCTCTCCGTCGCTGATGGAGGTTTCATCTATACAGAGACGGGGACCTGTGTTTTCCGGAAATACCAGCCATTCCGCAGCATGCTCCCTGTCTTTCCACTCCCGGTAACCACTCAGTACTTCCTTGTATTGCTTCTCGAAAGTGTCCCCATTGATGTGATAATAGAAATCAAGCGAACGGGAGGTCGTAGGACTCCTCTCCATACACATCTTTTAAAAAAGCCGCAAACTCTTTCGAGTAGCGGGTTCCTTCTTCCTTGACATCATCATAGGGAGCCGTAAAGCATTTGCCCGTACGGAGGTCTTTCCACCTGCGACGTCTCACAATCAGGTCTACAGCCTTGTCACGGATCGGAAAGTCACGGACGGTAACAGGGGCAAGAAATCCTTTGGATTCTATATTCGGATCATTGACATAATCTGCGGAAGCGATTTCATCCAAATGAATGAATAACGTTTCTGCATTACTTTCTACTTTTACTATTGTAAAACGAGATAATATATTGGATGGCAGCATGAAGCTCACCAAAGACTCTAACATTGAATTTTCCATGATGCAAAGATAAGATTTTTTT
>NZ_HF986786.1:0-31363 GCF_000431195.1 Prevotella sp. CAG:255
GGCATTCATATTTTCACTTTTAATTCTTAATTTTTAATTGCTCAAGCCTGCTTGCGCTTTGCGCCTGCTCTTCGTTCTTCACTTAAAATTATATAATCGTCATTCCCAATTCTTCACACTCTTTTTTCATCTCTTCGGGCCAGATGCTGGCCTGTATCTCGCCTAAATGGGCTTTGTGGAGCAGCACCATGCACAGGCGGCTCTGCCCTATTCCGCCGCCGATGCTCAACGGCAGTTCACCGTCAAGGAGCTTTTTGTGGAAATACAGACTTGAGCGATGTTCCTGACCCGTCTGCTTCAACTGGCGCAGCAGTGCTTCTTTGTCAACACGTATGCCCATTGACGACAGCTCTACGGCACGGGCGAGCGTGGGATACCAGATAAGGATGTCGCCGTTGAGACCGTTGCGGCCATCGCTGTTGGGCGTGGTCCAGTCGTCATAGTCGGGAGCGCGACCGTCGTGCGGCTTGCCGTCAGACAGGTTGCCGCCGATGCCAATGATGAACACGGCGCCATACTTCTTGCATATCAGGTCTTCACGTTCTTTCACGCTCTTGTCGGGATACATCTGCAGCAGGTCTTCGCTGTGGACGAAATGGATGTCGGAAGGCAGAAACGGCTTAAGAGCCGAATAATGCTCGCACACAAGATACTCGGTGCGGAGGATGGCAGCATAGATGCGGCGGACAACGCTTTTAAGGAAGTCGAGATTGCGCTCGGCGCGCGTCATAACCATCTCCCAGTCCCACTGATCGACATAGAGCGAATGAAGATTGTCAAGCTCCTCGTCGGCCCTGATGGCGTTCATGTCGGTGTAGATGCCATAGCCCGGCTCAACGGCATACTCTGCCAGGGTGAGCCGTTTCCACTTGGCAAGCGAGTGGACCACCTCTGCCTGAGCGTCGCCAAGATCCTTAATGGGAAACGTCACGGGACGTTCCGTGCCGTTGAGGTCGTCGTTTATGCCAAGACCTTTAAGCACAAACAGCGGTGCTGTTACACGGCGGAGGCGAAGCTCCGTTGAAAGATTCTGCTGAAAAAAGTCTTTTATCATTTTTATGCCCTGCTCCGTCTGCCTGACGTTCAGCAGCGGCTTATAGTCTACAGGCCTTATCAATTTGCTCATATTCTCTCTTATTAATCATAAAATACGGCAGCAAAGATAATAATTTATTATCAATATGCAACAACAATGAACGATTTATTGTCATTATTTCAATAAATATGCAGACAAAACAGCACAAAGATCATAGAAAAGACACAAAGAAAGCATAACTGTAATTTATCTTACATATTGATTTAACAAGATGAGATTAAACGGCGACAGAATAAGATACAGGTGAAACAGTGCCATTTTTTGCGCAAAATTGTGTGCAAAAATAAAATGCAGTACATCAGAAAGATATTGAGACATAATGCATGGATGTGCAACAAGAGGAATGACGACGCCGTGCAAAAGGACACAAACGGGAAGCCAAAAGACCGCAAATCAGAAGGCGAAAGACGGCATAACGCAAAGCGAAATGTATAGTAATAAAACGGCAAAAGCATACCTTTTGCAGACCGACGGCCATAAACCGGCACTCAAAACGCATGAAAACAGGCAGCAAAAGGCACAAAGCGGACTTACCAGAAGACTAATACGGCAACAAAAGCGCGCATACACAATATGTCATTATGAAAGAGCAACACGCCATTTACTTACATTTTAACATCACACAAATCATCAGAAAACAGCCCCCGACAGCCTGAACCGCATACACAAGGCGCTAACCGGGCGCAAAGACACAAAAAAGGGCCGGGGGCTGAAAGCCCGGCCCTGTCATCACAAGAAGAAAATTCAGCAACGCTTTGCTTATATTATGCAAAAAAAATATCTGTTCACGGCATTAAGCCTTGGCGCAAGCCACATGACGGCAGAGCCGCTGTCTACTTGCCTATCCATCCGAACATTCTGTCGGGATAGTTGGTTATGATGGCATTCACGCCCGCCTTAACCATCTTCTGCGCATCGGTCTTGGTGTCCACGGTGTAAGGAATGACGCGCATTCCGGCAGACTTTGCCTTTGTTACGAAGGCTGCGTTGACCATGGGATAGTCGGGACCGACGGCATAAGGCACGAAGCCGAGCTTGGTCATGGCAGCATCATAGCCGCCCGACGTATTGTCTATCAGGTAGAGCAGGCGCATCTGCGGATACTTGGCATGGAGATACTTCAGCGTGCGCACGTCGAAGCTCTGCACGAGCAGGCGCGAACCGAGGTTGCGGGTGCTGAGAGCCTTTACACACTGGTCGGCAAAGGTCTTGTAGTCGGGCGTAAGCTTGCCGTCAAGAGCGGCGTCAGACTTGATTTCTATAGTGTATCTTACAGGCGCAAGGCGGTGCTGACGGCAGTAAGTTTCAACAGAATCGATTAGCGCCGTCACCATAGGCACATGTGTGTAGAGGCGCTTGCTGTCGGGGAAGGCAGGATCTTTTACGTTGCCGATGACCTTTGCCGAAAGCTGTTTCCATGTGAGCGAATAGATGGGATACTTCTGTCCGTAGCCTTTGATATAGGGATCGTGCGAAACCACCACTACCCCGTCCTTGGTTACGTGCAGGTCCATCTCAAGGTCGGTTACGCCGAGCTTCACTGCATTGAGCATTGCCTCGATGGTGTTCTCGGGATAAAGTCCGGCACCTCCGCGGTGAGCTATGACAGAGACGCGAGGTCTGATGACGTCAGAGACGGTGCGACCGAAGCGGTTGGTCATAACCACCTTTATCTCCTTATAGTTGCCCACGGGCTTGCATCTGAACAGGTGCGACGTGTTGGCGGGGCGTCCGGCAGCAAGCGTGCGCGAGCCAAACTCAAAGTCGACGCCCGTGAAGCGCTGCATGGTGCCCATCAGTTTGCCGTCCTGATACCACTCAACCTTGCATGCAGGGTCGTAGTCCCAGATGTTGGCAACGACATATCCGGGCTGCGTGCCGAAGTCGCCCTTGTCGTAGAGCGTCATCTGGCGCGAGAAGGGGAAGCCCGTGGCCTTATACTGCCACTCGACGCTGCTTCCGTTGACATCTACCACCATATATCCGTTAGGCGCTCCGCAGCGGTTGAGCCATCCGTTCCACCATGCTCCGCTGGCAGCTCCTATGTTGTGCTGATAGAGGTTGCTGTTGACCACCACGTTCTGAAAGTAATGGGTATGGCCGCAGAACACATGCACCTTGTAGCCCTCGAGCAACTTCTGCAGCGAGGCAGCCCCGCGCATGTTCTGTGCAGGGTCGTCCTTGTTCCATGCGGCAGCGTGCATGTTGAGGATGACGAGCGAGCCTTTGGGCACAAACTTCAGGTCGTTGGCGAGCCAGCGCAGCTGATTCTCCGTGAGCGTCTCAACATACGCCTTGTTGCCCTTATAGTTGATGTTCTTCAGCGTAACGACGTGAGCCTTGCCTATGTTGAACGAATAGTCGGTAGGTCCGAACACAGCCGCATAGGCCATCTCGCCGTAGGCTCCGGCACCAAGGCGCGCGTTGTTGAGTCCCTTGTAGCGCTTGTCGAAGTCGTGGTTGCCGATACACTGAAACATGGTTATCTTCATGTCCTTGAACGACGCGGCATAGCTGCGCAGCAACGGCAGATTGTCGAACACGATGTCGCCCACGGTGATGCCCACCACCTCGCGCGTCTTGCTCAGCGAGTCGACCACGGCACGCATGTCGGGCACCAGTTCGGTGTTCCATCTCTTCATGTCGGCAGCATCGAGCATCTGAGGGTCGGATATGGCTATGTAGCTGAACCTGTCGGCAGGCTTGGTGCGCTTTTCGAGCACAAAGTTGCAGCTCTTAGAGCTTACGGCCGTCCTGACGGGCACGTAGAAGCCGGAGGCTATGCCGTTCTTAGAAGGCAGCTTGTAGGCGGCCGGCGTGGAGATGCTTATAAACTTGCTGACAAACGTGTCGGTGCGCAGCGTCCAGTAGCCCTTGGCGTCTGTACGGGTGAAGGCCATGCCGTTGTTGACCACCACTCCGCTGATGCCCCTGCCCGCCTTGTCGGTAACGCGGCCCTTTACGGTAAACACGTTCACACTGGCCTGACCATTGCTCAGAAGCATCATGGTGGCCATAAGGAATAAACATATTCTCAACTTCATAGGCTTTATGTTTTTGTTTTTATACGTTCGCTCTCTGTTATGCCGCACCCGTCATCGGCAGACAACGCCCTGCGACGTGCCGCTGCATAGGCAAAACACGCACACGCCATACTGCAAAACTGCGGCTGCGGGCGGCGCAAATCCGGCGGCTTGTAAATTTTTGTACAAAATTACCAAAATATGTTTACATTGATGATGCATAAGAGGTTCAATTGCTTTAAAAAAGTATAACAAAAACATTTCTGCCGTGAAAAAGCCGTCAGAATGACCGATTTTTAAGTCTGTCAGGCACATAGGGGCACTGACGGCACGGCACAATAAGGAGCTGAGAAGATGAAAACTGGCTACGGAGGAGAAGAAAAGCACGCATTGTTACAATAAAAAATTTAAAGTTACATTAATTAATATGATTACAAACCTAAAATCTGAGCGTCATAACATAAACAAGAAAAACTGAAATGAGAAAACTTTTTTTGTCTGCCATCGTTATGTTGACAACGACGGCACCAAATCTTTCTTACGCGAAAGACATTTACGTTTCCACATCATTCCATGAGCCGGCCAACGAAGGCCTGCGCTTTATCTACAGCTATGACGGACTGAGATGGGACACCATACAGGGCACATTCCTGCGCCCGGCGGTAGGAGAACAGAAGGTGATGCGCGACCCTTCGATAGTGAAAGGACCCGACGGCACGTTCCATCTGGTATGGACATCGAGCTGGAAAGGCGACAAGGGTTTTGGTTATGCATCATCAAAAGATCTTATCCACTGGAGCAAGCCAAGACTGATAAACGTCATGACAGACCCTACAACGGTGAACGTATGGGCACCGGAACTGTTCTACGACGACGTGAAGAAGCAGTACATGATTATATGGGCATCATGCATACCGGGCAAGTTTCCCGACTATAAGGAAGACCACTACAACAATCACCGTCTGTACTACGTTACGACAAAGGACTTCAAGAAGTTCAGCAAGGCCAAGGTGCTTATCGACCCTGACTTCAGCAGCATTGACGCCACTCTCGTAAAGAGAGGCAAGGACGACTACGTGATGGTGCTGAAAGACAACTCGAGAGACCAGCGCAACATCAAGGTGGCTTTTGCCAAGTCGCCTTACGGTCCATGGAGCAAGGCGTCGGAGCCGTTCACAGAGAGTTTCTGCGAAGGTCCGTCAACGGCAATGGTCAACGGATGGTATTACATCTACTACGACTCTTACCGCCACGGCATATACGGAGCGGCAAGGACAAAGGACTTCAAGAACTTCCAGGACCAGACAGGTGCCGTAAAGTTCCCTGTAGGACACAAGCACGGAACGGTGTTCATGGCCGACGAGGAAATTGTGAAGAACCTGATAAAGGAGAACCGCGACGCCGTTCACTACACCGGAACGACCGTGGCAACGCCTGCACGACATGACGGCGGACTGTCGCCCGTGGTTGGCGTACACAGCATTCAGACTATGAGAGGCGAACAGGGATGGCTCTATAACCATCAGCCCATGATGGCATACTGGAAAGGCAAGTTCTACATGCACTACCTGACCGACCCGAGAAGCGAGCATGAGCCGCCCGGAAAGACCATGCTGCAGACTTCTGTAGACGGATACAAATGGACCAAGCCCGTTGAGCTGTTCCCTGAATACAACGTGCCCGATGGATACACCAAGCCGACATGGCCGGGCGTTGTGGCAAAAGACCTGAAGGCCATCATGCACCAGCGCGTGGGCTTCTATGTGTCTAAAAGCAACCGCCTAATTGCAATGGGCAACTACGGCGTGGCACTCACTCCGAAAGACGACCCCAACGACGGCAACGGAATAGGCCGCGTGGTAAGAGAGATAAAGGCCGACGGCACATTCGGTCCTATATACTTTATATATTATAACCACGGATTTAACGAAAAGAACACCGACTATCCTTACTACAAGAAAGCAAAGGACAAGGAGTTTGTTAAGGCCTGCGACGAGATTCTGGCTAACCCGATGTACAGAATGCAGTGGGTTGAAGAGGCTGACAGAAACGACGACATACTGCCGCTGAAGACTCCTTACAAGGCGTTCAGCGGATATACCCTGCCCGACGGACGCAAGGTGGGACTGTGGAAGCACGCGCTGACAAGCATAAGCAGCGACGGCGGAAACACATGGAGAGAACCGGCAAAGAGGGCTCACGGCTTTGTGAACTCTAACGCGAAGATATGGGGACAGCGCCTTTCTGACGGCACTTATGCCACTGTATATAACCCGGCTGAATATCGCTGGCCGCTGGCTATATCGCTGAGCAACGACGGACTGGAATACACTACGCTCAACCTGGTGAACGGCGAGGTTACGCCTGAACGCCACTGGGGCAACTACAAGAGCTACGGACCGCAGTATACACGAGGCATACTGGAAGGCAACGGAACACCGCCGGACAAGAACCTGTGGGTTACTTACAGCAACAACAAGGAAGACATGTGGGTGTCGTGCATACCCGTGCCTGTAAAGATAAAGGCTACAGAACATGCAGGAGGCAGCTTCAGCAAGTATGCCAAACTGCAGGACATGAAAGACTGGAACATCTACTCGCCGCTGTGGGCACCCGTAACGCTCAACGGCGAATGGCTGACACTGAGCGACAAGGATCCGTATGACTACGCCAAGGTGGAGAAACTGATACCGGCTACGAAGGAACTTACTGTAGACTTCGACGTTAAGCCCGCACAGAACGACCACGGACAGCTCAACATAGAGTTCCTTGACGACAAGGGCAACATGTGCGCCCGCATCGTGCTCGACTCTGCCGCAACAATGAAGGTAAAGGGCGGAGCGCGCTATGGCGGCATGCTGAAGCACTATGACGCCGGACAGACATATCATATCACAGCCAAGCTGTCGGTAGACGGACACGTGGGAACATACTTCGTGAACGGCAAGAAGGCAACGGCACGTATGTTCGACACACCCGTTGACGCCATAACACGAATAGTGTTCCGCACAGGCGACCTGTTCACAGAGCCGAGCATTGAGACTCCTGCCGACCAGTATGTTGACATGCCGCGTGCCGACGAGCAGGACAAGCTGGCATCATTCTCTATTGCCAACGTGAAGTCTGCATCGGCAGACGCCGACTCAGCATCAACAGTGCTGAAGTATGACGACTTCGCACACTATGCCGAATACTTCAACAACATGGAGGACGAGAACATCGTTACGGACATACCCAACAGCAAGTCGTCTGAATGGATGAGCAAGAACATACCTCTGTTTGAATGTCCCGACAAGGACATGGAAGAGATCTACTACTTCCGCTGGTGGTCGCTGCGCAAGCACATCAAGCGCACTCCTGTAGGACTGGGCATGACCGAATTCCTCGTTCAGCGCTCTTATGCCGACAAATACAACCTCATTGCCTGCGCAATAGGACATCACGTGATGGAGACACGCTGGCTGCGCGACTCGCCATATCTGCACCAGATACTGAACACATGGTATCGCGGCAACAACGGCAAGGCAATGCAGAAGATGAACAAGTTCAGTTCATGGAACCCTGCTGCCATATATGAGGCTTACAAGGTGCTTGGTGACACATCGTTCGTAATGGCGCTGAAGCCGTCGCTCGAAGAAGAATACGCACGCTGGAAGAGCACCAACCGACTGAAGAGCGGACTCTACTGGCAGGGCGACGTGCAGGACGGAATGGAAGAGAGCATCAGCGGCGGAAGACGCAAGCAGTATGCACGTCCGACAATAAACAGCTACATGTACGGCAACGCAATGGCTCTGGCAGAACTGAACAAGCTGGCAGGCGACACAAAGAAGGCGAAGGAATACACAATGGAGGCCGACACGATAAAGAACCTGATACAGACAAACCTCTGGAGCGAGAAGCAGTCGTTCTTCGAGACTATGAGAGGCGACACTCTGGCTGCCGTGCGCGAGGCCATAGGATTTATTCCATGGTATTTCAACCTGCCTGACGCAAAGAAATATGACGAGGCATGGAAACAGGTGGATGACGAGGAAGGATTCTCTGCACCCTACGGACTTACAACGGCAGAGAGAAGACATCCCGAATTCCGCTCACACGGAGTAGGCAAATGCGAATGGGACGGCGCCGTATGGCCTTTCGCAACAAGCCAGACACTTACAGCCATGGCAAACTACATAAACACATATCCCGAGCCTGTTGTTGGCGACTCTACATTCTTCAAACAGATGAAACTGTATGTTGAGAGCCAGCACCACAGAGGACGCCCGTATATCGGCGAATATCTCGACGAGAAGAACGGAGCATGGCTGATGGGCGACCGCGAGCGCAGCAGATACTACAACCACTCTACATTTGCCGACCTTGTGATAACCGGTATAGCAGGACTAAGACCGCAGGCCGACGGCAGCATTGTTGTCAATCCGCTCATACCGGAAGGCACATGGAACTACTTCTGCCTGGACAACATAAGCTATCGCGGCAACAACATAGCCATCGTCTACGACAAGGACGGACAGCGCTATCACCAGGGCAAGGGCCTCATGCTCTTCGTTAACGGCAAACTGGCCGCCAAGAGAGACGGTCTGGGTAAACTGACTTATAAAATAAACAAGAAATGAAACGTGTTATAATTCCGGCACTTATGCTACTGAGCATGAGTGCCGGAGCTCAAACTTTTGAAAACAAATTTACAAGACCGCTGAGCGACGTGCTCAACGACGTGTCGGCGAGATTCGGAATAAGACTGAAATACAACGTTGACACAACAGGACTGAAACTGGCGTATGCCGACTTCCGCGTGCGTCCCTACTCTCTCGAAGAGACTCTCAACAACATATTGTCGCCCTTCGACTTCAAGGCTGTTAAGCAGAACGACAAGCTGTATAAGATAAAGCCTTACGAATATCCGCGCAGACAGCCTGAAGACGGACAGAAGATGATAAGCTGGCTGACATCGCTTTACAGCAATAAAACAGAATGGGAGGCACGACGCGACACGCTGCGCAAGGAAGTGAGAGAGCGCCTCGGCATAGACAAGCTGCTGCCGCTCTGCTCTAAGGAGAAACCCGAATACTCGAAGATAAGGAAGTTTGACGGATATACCGTGCAGAACTTCAGACTGAAGACAGCGAACGGCCACACTGTGTGCGGCTCTATCTATGCCCCGACGAGCAAGGGAAAGCATCCGCTGATAATATGCCCCAACGGACACTTCAGCAACGGACGCTACGGCAAGGTGCAGCAGTTGAGACTGGGCACGCTGGCACGCATGGGCGCAATATGTGTCGACTATGACCTGTGGGGATGGGGCGAATCTGCCGACGAAGTTGGCAGCAAGGCACACCAGACACCAGAGGCTCACGTGATGCAGGCTTTAAACGGAATAAGGATACTCGACTGGATGATACAGCGCAAGGACGTTGACACCAAGCGCATAGGCGTGAACGGAGGCTCGGGAGGCGGCACTCAGACGGTGCTGCTGACTGTACTCGACGACAGATATACAGCTGCCAATCCTGTGGTAAGCGTATCGTCGTGGTTCGACGGCGGCTGTCCGTGTGAGAGCGGAATGCCGATACAGTTGGCTGGAGGAGGCACATGTAATGCCGAACTGGCTGCAATGTTTGCCCCAAAGCCTATGATGCTGGTGAGCGACGGAGGCGACTGGACATCGACAACTCCCGAACTGGAATATCCTTACCTGCGGCGCATTTACGGATTTTATGGCGCTACTGACAAGGTGAGCAACATTCATCTGCCGAAAGAGCGCCACGACTTCGGCGACAACAAGCGTAACGCTGTTTATAAATTCTTTATCGACACCTTCAATCTCGACGCATCAAAGCTCGACGAGAGCAAGGTTACTATTGAAGACGAGAACGCACTAAGATTTACACCTAAGAAATAAAATGAGAAAAACACTACTAAAGACAACATTGCTGGCAGCCGTATGCCTGATGACTGCAACTGAAGGCATGGCTGAAAACAAGCATGTGCTGTGGTATGACAGACCGGCATACACATGGACAGAGGCGCTGCCGATAGGAAACAGTCGACTGGGTGCCATGATATTTGGTACGCCCGGCTCTGAGCGTCTGCAGCTCAACGAAGAGACAATATGGGCAGGAAGGCCAAACAACAACGCCAACCCGGAGGCAAAGGAGTATCTGCCGAAGATAAGACAACTGGTATGGGAGGGCAGATATAAGGAGGCGCAGGACCTGGCCACGGCACACGTGCAGGCAAACACCAACAGCGGTATGCCTTATCAGCCGTTTGGCGACCTGTATATCAACTTCCCCGGCAACGGCGAATACACCAACTACTACCGTGAACTGAGTCTCGACTCGGCCCGTGCCATAACGAGATATACAAGCAACGGCGTAACCTATCAGAGAGAATATATATCGTCGCTGGCAGGAAACGTAATAGCCATACACCTCACTGCAAGCAAGAAAGGCATGATAACCTGCAACGCGCAGATGACATCGCCGCAGCAGGACGTGACAATTAAGTCGGAAGGCAACGAGATTGTGCTGAGTGGCGTGAGCGGATGGCATGAAGGACAGAAAGGCAAGGTAACGTTTACCGGCAGGGCTACGGCTACTGTAAAAGGCGGAAGCATGCGTAGTCGTGACGGAGTGCTGCAGATCAGCGGTGCCGACGAGGCCACTATTTATCTGACTATAGCCACTAACTTCAACAATTATAAGGACATCAGCGGCAACGACACGCTGCGCTCTGAGGCGGCTCTTAAAGAGGCGCTGACGAAGGACTTCAACACTATCAAGGCGGCACACGTTAAGAAATACAAGACTATGTATGACCGCGTGAAACTGGATTTGGGCGATGATGCCTTTGCGTCAACGACAACCGACAAGCGTATTGAGTTGTTCAAGAAACAGACCGACCTGCATCTGGTTGAGACATACTTCCAGTTTGGCCGCTATCTGCTGATATGCACCTCGCAGCCGGGCACACAGCCCCCTACGCTGCAGGGTATATGGAACGACAAGATGCTGCCGTCGTGGGACAGCAAATATACTTGCAACATCAATCTTGAGATGAACTACTGGCCGGCTGAGTCGACTAACCTTACCGAACTCAACGGTCCGCTGTTCAGTCTTATCAAGGACGTGAGCGAGACAGGACACAAGTCGGCCGACATAATGTACGGTGCCGACGGATGGGTGCTGCATCACAACACCGACATCTGGCGCGTAACGGGAGCCATAGACAAGGCTCCGTCGGGTCTGTGGCCTACGGGCGGCGCATGGATGTGCCAGCATCTGTGGGAGCATTATCTGTATACAGGCGACGTTAAGTTCCTCGAAAGCGTATATCCGATAATGGAGAACGCGGCACGCTTCTTCAATCAGATTATGGTGCGCGAGCCGAAGAACAACTGGTGGGTTATCTGCCCCAGTCTGTCTCCCGAAAATCAGCACCCGTACAAGGCTACAACTGCCGCAGGCGTAACGATGGACAACGAACTGCTTTACGACCTGTTTAACCATGTAATCGATGCTGCCGACATATTGGGCAAGACCAAGACGGCAACGCTGATTGATAGTCTGAAACAGAAACTTACCGACATGGTGCCGCTGCAGACAGGACGCTGGGGACAGTTGCAGGAATGGATGGACGACTGGGACAATCCGAATGACAATCACAGACATGTGTCGCATCTGTACGGACTCTTCCCGAGCAATCAGATTTCTCCGTTCCGCACACCCGAACTCACTGCTGCCGCACGAACATCACTCATTCACAGAGGCGACCCGTCTACGGGATGGAGCATGGGCTGGAAGGTGTGTCTGTGGGCACGACTGCTCGACGGCAACCACGCATGGAAGCTGATTGGCGACCAGCTGACACTGGTGCGCAACGAGAAGAAGAAAGGCGGAACATACCCTAACCTGTTTGACGCTCACCCGCCATTCCAGATTGACGGCAACTTCGGCTGCACTGCCGGCATAGCAGAGATACTTATGCAGAGTCATGACGGCTTTGTTTATCTATTGCCTGCCCTGCCCGACACATGGAAAGACGGCTCCGTAAGCGGACTGAAAGCGCGCGGAGGCTTTGAAGTAAGCATGACATGGAAGGACAACAAGATAACAAAGGCAACGGTGAAGTCGGAACTTGGCGGCAACCTGCGCATACGTTCGGCTGTGCCTTTGAAAGGCAAAGGTCTGAAGACTGCAAAGGGCGAGAACAAGAACAGACTGTTTGAAACTCCAACGGACATCCGTCAGAAGATAAACTATCCCGATGCTATCGAAAAGATGCCGGAAGCAAAGAAGACATTTCTCTATGACATAAGCACCAAAAAGGGCGCTGTGTACACATTTGAGGCAGAATAAATGAGATGGCGGAATATGGGAATAATACAATAAAGCCCGTATTTCCGCCATTGTATTTATACGAGCCGGACATGACTGAAAAACGAATTAACCTGAAAGAGAATAATATTAACAAATTAAACATTATAAAAAGTAGTATGAATAAAAGGAAAATACTATTTATCGCAGCGCTGCTGCTAAGCGCATTGGCTGTCAACGCGGCAGGTAAGATATACAAGCCGTGGAGCAACGGACGGCTTGTTGTGTCGGAAAACAACCGCTATATTGTACACGAAAACGGTCAACCGTTTTTCTGGATGGGCAACACGGCATGGCTGCTGCCTGAACGACTGAATCGTGAGGAGGCTGAATATTTCCTTGAAAAGGATCGTTTGGCGGGATATAACGTAGAACAGATTCAGGTGCTCAACGCCATACCTACATTCAACGTGTATGGTCATGCCGCAAACAATGCTGAGTTTGACTTCAGCAAGGTGTCTAAACCGGGTGTTTACGGCTACTGGGAGCATCTCGACTATATCGTTGACGTGGCTGCCAGCAACGGCATCTATATCGCCATGGACTGCATATGGGGCTCTATGATCGACAAGATGGACGTAAAGAAGGCTGCCACTCTTGGCAAATTCCTGGGCGAGAGATACAAGGACAAGCCTAACATTATATGGATGATTGGCGGCGACATCATGGGCGACAAGAAGCCTGAGGTGTGGGACGCCATGGCAAGAGCCATTAAGAAGGCAGACAAGAACCACATAATGACATTTCATCCGAGAGGACGCACAACGTCGGCATGGTGGTATAACGACCGCGAATGGATGGACTTTAACATGTTTCAGAGCGGACACCGTCGCTACGGACAGCGTAACGGTGACGGCGACTACACCATAAAGGAGAACACAGAGGAAGACAACTGGCGCTATGTTGACATGAGTTTTGAGAAGAAACCGCTGCGCCCTGTTATCGACGGCGAGCCTTCATACGAGGACATTCCGCAGGGACTTCACGACTTCTCGGCTCCGCGCTGGATGGACTACGACGTACGCCGCTATGCTTACTGGGCTGTATTCGGCGGAGCTTTCGGCCACACCTACGGCCACAACTCTGTGATGCAGTTTATACGTCCGGGCCTGAAGGCATCGTTCGGCGCTGAGAAACCTTGGTGGGAGGCAATGGAAGATCCGGGCTACAACCAGATGAAATATCTTAAATGGCTCATGCTTAGTTTCCCGTTCACAGAGCGCGTGGCTGACCAGAGCATCGTTGTCGGACAGAACGGCGAGCGTTACGACCGCGTGATTGCAACCCGCGGCAACGACTATATGCTGGTTTACAACTACAGCGGCAAGCCTATGGGCATAGACCTGACAAAGATAAGCGGCGCAAAGAAGAACGTCTGGTGGATGAATCCGGCAGACGGCAAACTGACTTATCTCGGCGAATACGACAGCAAGGTTACTGAGTTTACTTACGACGCAGCCTATCTGCGTGGCAGCGACCGTGTGCTTATTGCCGTTGACTCAAGCAAGAATTATATCGGAAAAACTGATACGCAAATACAAGAGAAACAATGATACGCAAAGCATTCATAACGGCATTGGCTGTAGCGCTTTGTATGCCGATCATGGCAGCAAGGAAGCAAAATGCGAAGAAGTCGCAATTCCCTGTTGCCGTGACTGAACTGAAGACGGAGCGCATGGTCAATCCGATGAGTATCGACACATCTACGCCGCGACTGGGCTGGATAATAACGTCGGACGAGAACGACGTGATGCAGACGGCATGCCACATAATCGTGGCATCAACACCCGAAAAGGCGGAGAAACTTGAGGGCGACCTTTGGGACGCGACACTGCTTGGCGACAGGTCGCAGTGGGTAAGATATGAAGGCAAGGAGCTGCGCAGCAACACGCCATGCTACTGGCGCGTGAAGGTTACAACGACAAAAGGCGAGTCTGACTGGAGCGAGACGGCAATGTGGAACGTCGGACTGCTCAACGAAGCCGACTGGAGCGGACAGTGGATTGGTCTGGAGAAGGCCATGCCGTGGGACGTTGAGGACGTGCACAGCAAGCTCAGCTCGCGCTATCTGCGCACCGAGTTCAGTCTAGACAAACCCGTAAAGCGTGCTACGCTCTACATCAGCGGACTGGGTATGTATGAGGCTTACATCAACGGCAAAAAGGTTGGCGACCAGGTTCTTGCACCTGCTCCTACCGACTATCGCAAGACGGTGCTGTATAACGCGTTCGACGTTACGCAGATGCTGACCGCCAAGAACGCCATTGGCGTAACTCTTGGCAACGGCCGCTTCTACACCATGCAGCAGAAGAAGAAGCCTTACAAGATAGCCAACTTCGGCTATCCCAAGCTCCGTCTTAACCTCGTCATTGAGTTTGCAGACGGCAAGAAGAAGGTTATCTCGTCGAGCAACAAATGGAAACTGAATCCCGACGGTGCGATACGCTCCAACAACGAGTACGACGGCGAGATATATGACGCACGCAAAGAACTGGGTGCATGGACCTCTGTGGGCTACGATGACTCTAAATGGATGGCGGCAGAGCGCGTGGGCATACCTACGGGAACGCTGCGCGGAGCAATGAGTCCCAACATGAAGGTGGTGAAGACCATGAAGCCCGTGAGCGTAACTAAGCGCGGCAAGGGCTACATCATAGACATGGGACAGAACATGGCAGGCTGGATTAAGCTGCGCATAGGCGGCGTAAATGCCGGCGACAGCGTGAAGATTCAGTATGCCGAGAAGCTAAACGAGGACGGAAGTCTGTTCACAAAGAACCTGCGCAACGCGTTTACAACCGACTATTATGTTGCTGCCGGCAACGAGAACGGCCGCTGGTGGGCACCTACGTTTGTATATCACGGCTTCCGTTATGCCGAGATTACTGGTCTTGACAACGTAACTGCTGACGGCATTATAGGCGAAGTGGTAAGCGACGAGATGGAACTGACAGGCACGTTTGAATGTGCCGACACCATACTCAACAAGGTTTACAATAACGCCATGTGGGGCATCCTGGGCAACTATAAGGGCATGCCCGTCGACTGTCCGCAGCGCGACGAGCGTCAGCCGTGGCTTGGCGACCGTGTTCGCGGATGCTTCGGCGAGGCTTTCATATTCAACAACAACGCTCTCTATGCCAAGTGGGCACGCGACATAACCGAGGCTCAGCGTGAAGACGGCTGCATACCCGACGTGGCTCCTGCCTACTGGAACTATTATTCTGACAACATAACATGGCCTTCTGCACTGCCCTTCTCGCTCGAGATGATGTACAACCAGTATGGCGACGCCGAACCTATGAGCCGCTACTACGGCAACGTGAAGCGCTGGCTCGGCCACATGAAGTATCAGTATGGCAAGGACGGACTGATGCCGCGCGACAAATACGGCGACTGGTGCGTGCCGCCTGAGGACATAAAGCTGATACACAGCCGTGACCCCAAGCGCGTAACCGACGGCACTCTCATTGCAACGGCCTACTATTACAGACTGAACAAGATGATGGAGAGGTTTGCCACGATTCTTGACAAACCGGCCGACGCAGCTGAGTTCAGCGCAGAGGCAGCGCGCGTGAAGGATGCCTTCAACAAGAAGTTCCTCACCATAAACCGCAACACGGCTGAGGTGCCGGGCCTTATGCTCTATCCCGACAGTACGTTCTACGGCAACAACACGGTAACGGCCAACCTTCTTCCGCTGGCGTTCGGCATGATTGACGACGACTATGTGCGCGGCGAGGTTGAGAAGAACATCATACACAACATCATCACCCTTAACAAGGGAGCCATATCTTGCGGCGTGATAGGCGTGCAGTGGCTTATGCACGGACTAACCGACATGGGCCGCGGCGACATGGCATGGCTGCTGGCAACCAACAAGAAGTATCCGAGCTGGGGCTACATGGCCGAGAACGGAGCCACAACGATATGGGAACTGTGGAACGGCGACACTGCCAATCCGTGGATGAACAGCGGCAACCACGTCATGCTGCTCGGCGACCTCGTGTCGTGGATCTATGAGGATGTGGCAGGCATTAACTCTGACGAGAACAAGCCGGGCTTTAAGCATATCGTGATGAAGCCTGCGTTCAACGTCGACGAGATTGACGACATCAACGCGTCTTACAAGTCTATCTACGGCACAATAGTAAGCCGCTGGCACAAGAAGGCGGGCAAGCTGATATGGCACGTTGAGATTCCGGCAAACACCACTGCCGAACTGCACATGCCCGACGGCAGCATCAGGAACATCGGTTCGGGCAAATACGACATTACTGCCGACATGCCCATGACCGGCAAAGCCGTAGTTTCTGACGAGTTTCTGTATAAGTCGGCATCATTCCCCGAGTGCCATTCTGCCACGATAGCAGAGACAAGCAAGGGCGACCTTGTGGCAACTTACTTCGGCGGAACAAAGGAGCGCAATCCTGATGTGTGCATCTGGGTGAGCCGCAAGCCTAAAGGCTCTACAGAATGGCTGGCGCCTCAGCTCGTGGCCGACGGCGTGTTCAAGACAGGAAGTGAAGAAGCCAAACTGGCTGGTCTGTCAGGACTCGACAGCACCAACGCCCCGGCAGCCAAAGGACCTATACTCGACAAGAAGATAAGAAAGAATCCTGAGGGCTATCAGCGCAAGGCCTGCTGGAATCCGGTGATATATCAGATACCCGGAGGCGACCTTGTTATATATTTCAAGATTGGCAACAAGGTGGCCGACTGGACAGGCTGGATGGTACGCTCTAAGGACGGCGGCAAGACATGGAGCAAGCGTGAGCCGCTGCAGGAGGGCTATCTCGGTCCGATAAAGAACAAGCCCATAATGAGCAAAGGACGCATCATTGCGCCTACAAGTATTGAGGAAGGCGGATGGCGCCTGTATTTTGAATACTCTGACGACATGGGCAAGACATGGAAACGCACCGACTTTGTTAAGGCCGACGATGGCGTAAAGGCCATTCAGCCGTCAATAATGGTGCTCAACGACGGCCGACTGGCTGCCGTGGCACGCACACGCAGCGAGCACATAGGCATAACCTACAGCTCTGACAACGGACTGACATGGAGCAAACTGCAACTTATTGACACTCCAAACAATAATAGCGGTCTGGATGCCGTTACATTAAAAGACGGCTCTCATGTGCTTATATGCAACGACCGCCCAATACCCAAGGGCATAAAGAACGGCAAGGGAGCGCGCACTCCGCTGTCGGTGATGAAGTCTGACAACGGCACCGACTGGAAGCACTGGATAACGCTCGAGGAGTCGCCCGTAAGCCAGTATTCTTATCCTTCGATAATCCAGACATCCGACGGAAAGATTCACTGCATCTACACATGGCGCCGCCAGCGCATCAAGCATGTGGTGATAGACCCAAAGGTGTCTGCCGAATAACTTTAAAGACATACCCGCAACCGCGAGCCATGGGAATGTACACGAGGCAGACGGCCGCAGTGATATTGCACCATGCCCGGTGCGGGTTTTCTTTTTATCAAAGCATCAATTTAATCAGCATAACATGAAAAAGATTTTTCTTTTATTATTGTTGTTCGTCTCGCTGACGGCTGGAGCCTACAAAGGCTCTTCTGTGGCAGGGCTATTCCCCCTGCAGGGCAGCGGACGCGTTATCTACAACTTCAACCAGGGCTGGCGCTTTCATCTTGGCGACGCTCAGGGTGCCGCTGCTGCCGACTTTGACGACAGCCGTTGGCAGGTGGTGTGCGCCCCTCACAGCGTAAGACTCGAGCCTGCCGAGGCAAGCGGCTGCCGCAACTATCAGGGCATTGCCTGGTATCGCAAGCATTTCACCGTGCCTACCGACATGAAGGGCAAGGATATCACGCTGCACTTTGAGGCCATTATGGGCAAGCAGGAGGTGTATGTCAACGGCAGGAAAGTGAAAGAGCATCTGGGCGGATATCTGCCCATAACCGTCAACCTGACCGAACAGGGCGTAAAAGCCGGCGACAAGTGCGTCGTGGCGGTGAAGGCCGACAACAGCGACGACAAGACTTATCCGCCGGGAAAGAAGCAGACGGCTCTCGACTTCTGCTATCATGGCGGTATGTATCGCGACGTGTGGCTCATTGGCAAGTCGCCCCTGGCAATAACAGACGCGCTCGAGGCCAACAAGGTGGCAGGCGGCGGCGTGTTCCTTCATTACGACAACATATCAGAAAAGAGTGCCGACGTGTTTGTCAACGTAGAGGTGGGCAACACATCAGCCTCAACGGTACAGCCTACTGTGGCTGTTGTTGTGAAAGACAAGAACGGAAAGCGCATCAAGTCGGTTACAAAGAAGATAAAGGTCGACGCCAAGTCGAGCGCTACGGCATATCTTGCAATGAAACTGAAGAATCCCGAACTGTGGTCGCCCGAGTCGCCTTATCTTTATAACGTTGAGATAAGCGTCATGCAGGGCGGCAAGAGCGTAGACGGCGGCATGGTGCGCATGGGCATCCGCAAGGCCGAGTTCCGCGGCAAAGACGGTTTCTGGCTCAACGGCAAGCCTTATCATCAGCTCATTGGCGGCAACCGTCATCAGGATTTTGCCTATGTTGGCAACGCTCTGCCCAACAGTCAGCAGTGGCGCGACGCCAAGCGTCTGCGCGATGCGGGCATGATTATCGTGCGTTGCGCCCATTATCCCATGGACCCGTCGTTCATGGATGCCTGCGACGAGCTTGGTCTGTTTGTCATTGTGCCCACTCCGGGCTGGCAATACTGGAACAAGGATCCTCACTTTGGCGAACTTGTTCATGAGAACACGCGCAACATCATACGCCGCGACCGCAACCACACTTGTGTGCTGATGTGGGAGCCTATACTCAATGAGACGCGCTATCCCGAAGACTTTGCCCTGAAGGCATTGCAGATTACGCGCGACGAGTTTCCTTATCCGGGCCGTCCAGTAGCCGTTGCCGACCTTCAGTCGGCTGGTGTCAAGGAGAATTATGATGTTGTTTACGACTGGGCCGACAACATAGGCAAGGGCAACTGGCCTGAAGACAAGTGTGTCTTCACGCGCGAGTTTGGCGAGATGGTGGACGACTGGTATGCACACAACAACATCAACCGCGCGGCGCGCTCATGGGGCGAGCGTCCTATGCTCATGGCAGCCCTCTCGCTCTGCGACACCTACGGCGAGATGTACCACGGCCAGCGCCAGTTTATAGGCGGCGTGCAGCTGCGAAGGCCCGGGCCACACGGCGGTTGCCATTGGCATCCGTTCGACCATCAGCGCGGCTATCATCCTGACACTTACTACGGAGGCATATACGACGCCTTCCGTCAGAAGAAATACGCCTTCGAGATGTTCCGCTCGCAAGACCGCAACGCCGAGCCTATGGTGTTCATCGCCAACGAGATGACTCAGTTCTCCGACAACGACGTTACGGTGTTCTCCAACTGCGACAGTGTGCGCCTTACGATGTTCGAGGGCGACAAGGTGATGACTCTGCCCGTTGTTCACGACGACAATGACAAGCCTTGCGCTCCTGTGGTGTTTAAAGACTTCTGGAACTTCTGGGCTGCGCGCGAATACAGCTACAAGCAGCGCAACTGGCAGCGTGTGTCGCTCCTGGCTGAGGGCATAAAGGACGGCAAGGTGGTGGCTACTGAGAAGAAGATGCCGTCGCGCCGCTCTACCAAACTGCGCCTCTATGCCGACAAGCTCGACAAGGAACTTACAGCCGACGGCAGCGACTTCATTGTTGTTGTGGCTGAGGTTACCGACGACAACGGCAACGTTAAGCGTCTGGCTAAGGACAACATCTACTTCAGCGTTGAGGGCGAAGGCCGCATAATAGGCGACGGCGACAACATCATGGCCAACCCGCGCATAGTTGAATGGGGCTCGGCTCCCGTACTGATACAGGCAACCAACAAGCCGGGCAAGATAACCATCACGGCGCGCTCATACTACGACGGCGTGTATGCTCCCGCTGCCGACACGCTGACAATAGAGAGCGTAGCCCCCACTCTGCCGGCATGCTACACCGATAAACCTACAACAGCCGTAAACAAAGCCGCACGCAACACCGCCGAAACAAAGCAGACAATGACCGACGAGGAGCGCAAACGCACTCTCGAAGAGGTGAACAAGCAGCAGGCTGAGTTCGGCATACAGTAAGATAAGCCACACAGGCATCCCGCACAGGGATACTTCTGTAAAGAAATTTATTTCAGGAATTATCCCGTCAACATCCCCAAGCGGACGTTGGCGGGATTTTTATTTTATAGTCTGCCGACACCCCACCATGCACTCGCCTGCCCTATCGTCTGCGGCATAATTGTCCGTAAGCAGCCAACCGTTCACCAGTTCTGCTAATTCCTCAAAAAAACTCTATTGTTTTCGGTTAAAAACTCAGCCACTTTTGATGCAAAAGTGGCCCATTTACGGGTCGTAAACCTATCACTAACAGTTTGAAAGCTGCAAGACTGTTTTTGCTTAACAAACAGCTCCATTGCAGACAATTATAACGCGGACTATAAGGAAAACAACATAAAAATGTTTCAGATTTTCGAGGTGTTTTCATCATGACTGCATTTTGTGGATAAAAAACATTGGACGCACCTTGAAACTGTGCCGTTCCAAGGTGCGTCAAACATTAATATTATTATTTCTTCAATTATTCTTCTGAACTGATTTTTACATCAATATAGCAATGATATTTTTCAGTTCGCTGTCGATACCTTCGAGATACGACACCACATATTTATCTTCGCCAAATCCCTTGTATTGCTGCCACGGGTCTTCATCAATATAGGCATCCATGTTTTGGTATGCATTTGGGTGTTTGGCATAAGATATTAAACAACAATACTCAGCGAAATTTTCTGCATTACCGTTGAATATTTGTGACTATTTACATTTTAATTTGTATTTTTGCATTTGACTAAAAAATACAAACCAACAAAAGGTATCCATTCTTATGAAATTAGTTAAAGGCGTATACGAAAATATTATTTCAGAACAAGTTTCAAAAGACATTGAAGAAGCTCAAGACGAAGGACTGATATGTAAAAAGGACGATATTGATATTGCCGAATCACCATCAATACTGACAGCCTATATCAGCAAGATTATCAAAAATAAACTGAATGACGACTCCTTATCCTTAATTGAAAAGCGCAATTATATAAACAAAATAATAGAACTTATTGACGACGACAACAACGATAAGATAAAAGAACACGATAAACTATTGACTGCCGTTATCAGTAATGAGGAAGAAATAAAACTAAAAGCTACAAACAAAAGTTTGGTTCGTCCTTTATCTGGTTTTAGGGTAAGCAATCTTTTTACCGGCGGACAAAGTACGGTATCGCTGGGCAGTGAAATAGAACGAGATATAACATGCGCAGATAAGATATTTATAATCGTATCGTTTCTTCGCTTGTCTGGAATTAATCTTATATATGACGCCTTAAAGAAGTTTTGTTCTAATCCAGAACATGAACTTCGTATCATTACAACAACATATTGCGGAATAACAGAAGCCAAAGCACTGGAACGACTGGCTGCACTGCCAAATACACAGATACGAATATCTTATAATACAAGAATAGAACGACTGCATGCCAAAGCGTTTATTTTTGAAAGAAATTCGGGCCTTCATACGGCATATATTGGCTCATCGAATCTTTCAAAATCAGCACAAACTGACGGATTGGAATGGAACATCAGAATCACTAACGTTGAAAATCCGCATATACTAAAAGCTGCTATAGCAACATTTGAGCAATATTGGAACAGTCATAACTTTGAGGACTTCAACGAAGGAGGTATAAAACGTTTCTATGAACAGACAAGAAAAGAACGTGAACAGTTTAAAAGTGAAGTAGTTCTTCACCGATATTCAATATTGCCACACCAGAAACAGATTTTAGACAGGCTTCAGGCAATAAGAGAGGCCGGCATAAATAAGAACCTTATTGTTGCTGCAACAGGAACAGGTAAGACTGTTATATCTGCTTTCGACTATAAGATAAACTCTGCAAATAAAATTCCATACGGAAAGATACTGTTTGTTGCTCATCGAGAAGAAATTCTTAAACAATCACTACTTACATACAGGGGTGTGTTGATGGATGCAAACTTTGGCGACATGTGGGTAGGCAATTTCAAGCCAGGCAATATCGACCATCTGTTTGTGTCGGTACAAACGTTTAATTCCAATTATGCAGAAATATTTGAAAAGCTGCCTTCTGATTATTATGAATATATCGTAATAGATGAAGCCCATCACCTTGTTGCAAACAGTTACAGAAAAATAATAGAACATTTCGCTCCAAGAATATTAATTGGACTGACCGCCACACCAGAACGTATGGACGGACAAAGTCTCTTGCCTGACTTCTGCAACAGGATAAGTGCAGAAATACGACTGCCACAAGCATTGGACGAAGGTTTGCTTACACCGTTTCAATACCTTTGCATAAGCGACGACACAGATTTGACCGATGACGAATTAATGGCTGGAAACAAATATATATCCTCAAAGATAATTACCAAACTTTGTACCAGCCAAAGGGTTGCGCTGATCATTGATAAACTCAGGTATTATTTGGCCAATGAATACAAATGCAAGGCGTTATGCTTCTGCGCCAATACAGAGCATGCCCGCTTTATGGCTGAAGAATTAAACAAAGCCGGTTTTAAAGCTGCATCTCTGACTGTTGACAATTCGGAAGAACGACAATCTATAAACAGAAGATTTTCTAACGGCGAAATTAATTATCTATGCGTCGTAGACATGTATAATGAAGGTGTCGACATTCCGGCTGTTGATACAGTTTTGTTTCTCCGTCCTACTGAAAGTATCACAATATTCTTGCAGCAGCTTGGACGAGGATTGCGCCTTTATCCCGGCAAACAAGTATTGACCGTTTTAGACTTTGTTGCGCAACTAAATCAAAAGTATGATTACGCAAGCCGTTTCCGCAGCTTGATGACTCATACAGACAAGAACATTGTTGACCAAATTAAGAACGGTTTTACATTACTTCCGCATGGATGCTCCATTCACATGGAGGAGAAAGCGAAAGAATATGTATTGCAAAATATTAAAGCTGCAATTTATAACAGGAACAGACTTATTAATGAGCTGCGCTCTTATACCGTTTGTCCAAGTTTGTCTGAATTTATAGCTAACAACGGACAGGACATACGACTAATTTATAAGAATAACTTATGCTGGACTAAATTAAAGAAGTATGCAGGCTTTTGCGACTATAAGGAAGACAGCTATACAAAACGATATGAAAAGGGATTGGGTAAATTAATCCATTTTAATACCGCTTCTTTCCTGAAGTTCATAAAAGCAACAATAGCAAACAACTGTAATATAAGCTGTAAGGAAGAAAAAGACAAAACTTTTGCCTTAATGCTTTATTACGTTTTATACCAAGATAAAATTCAAGACCTCGGTCTCAATTCGATTGATGTAGCTATCAGGCAGCTTAACAATTATCCTTTATTCATAGAGGAGATAAAAGAAATTGTGGAATATCTTATTGACCATTTATACATCAAGACATTTTCTATCGGTTCAGGCCTGCCTGACGCCCTTGAACAATACGGCTACTACACACGTGAAGATATATTCACGATTTTTGGCAGACAAACTGCAGAGAGGCGTATGCAGGGAAGTGTAGCCGGTGCATTCAATTTTGAAGAGTATAACACTGAAGCCTTCTTTGTTACACTGAACAAATCGGATGCAGACTTTTCTCCAAGTACCCAATATGACGATTATGTTATAAGCGAATATAAATTTCACTGGCAATCACAAAATAACGATTCTCATGCCGGCCGTGGAAAAAGATTTGTTGAACAGAAAAAGAACAAAAAGAAGTTTCTGTTATTCGTCAGGGAACAGAAAAAAGACGGTTTCAACAACACCTGTCCTTTCCATTGCTTCGGATTGGTAGATTATATACGCTCATACGGCGACTTTCCAATGAATATCGAATGGAAGCTGCAAGAGCCTATAATGCCACAATATTTGAAATCGGTGTAGTAGATAAAAATAATCAATACAAGCAATATGATAAAATCTACTTTCATCGACACTACGTTTGATGGAATTGAGACGGTATAATATTGAGATTGCAGAAAATCTCCCAAATATTCACTACCTTTGTATGCCGAAGACAATATTTGTGGAAAGATGTATAGCGTTCACGACACGTTTTTTGACGAGGTAAGGCATGAGGGATATGAAACCGTGATGCCATGCGATGAGGTTACATTAAAACGACACATTGTGGCATAAAAAAGAGCGACCGAAGCCGCCCTATGTATTTTTATTCTATTTAAGATTATCGTCTCTTGATTCCAAAACGTTTCTTTTCCTTGGTAGAGAGAATATCCGTGGTTTCAAGAATGTCAAAAATACCATTCATATCTTGCTCGTTCAGAAGACCATAATACTCTCCAGAATACAATTTGCTCACAGGTATAGAGAATAACTCACCGCAATCAGCATAACTATCATATCTAAGAAACTCTGGATAATCAACAGCTTTGAGTAAATATTGGGCTGACAAATATTCCTGTGACCAGGTGGCCTGTAAATTCATGTTGGTATTTACCAACACAGAGCCGTAACATATATTATTCTTTCTGTCAACACCAATGATTATCAGTCGTTTGGGCTTTGATGTCCTATTCTTAAGCACCAATCCGTCATCAGTAGAAAGTATTGTCAAGATTAATGCGCCAGGTACAATCTTCTCGTCAGTCACCGCACGCTCGTTGCGAAGATAACTGTCTTGTAGTTCCCTTAAATCCATAAAACACCACTAACATAGTTCAAGCGCACGCTTGTTGGTCTGACGCTCTCTGATAACATTCAACATTCCGACAGTAGCACCACCGGCTTTCGCCATGTCCCACATAGTGATTTTGGTATCCTCGCCTGTCTTCTCCGACTGCGCCTTTGCCTTACTCCAAGCCTTGTCGTGGGACATGTCGCTCAAATCAAATGCTTTAACATCCTTACATCTTGCTATCCACTTGTCAAGTATCTTTATGTTGGATCCGGACAACTCATCCAAGTCGCACGACTGGCGTGCTGTCACTATCTGATGGCCATCCACAATATTTACATTAAGTGCATCTGTAAACGACTTCATTTCATCAGACTCAACAGCCACTTTGCCTTCCAAAGCCCGCAGAGCCTTGTATGTAAAGGCCGGCACAGGCCCATGCTTTCTAGCAAGAAACGAATCCTCCATAATCGGAGAACCATAGACCACCAAGTGTTCCTGTTGTGCAAAATACATCACCTTGAAGAGATGGATATAATCAACCCCATTCTTCATATGCTCCAGCACATACAGCACGGTCGCCTTTATCTTGTCTATCTGTTCAATCGTCTTCATTTCTTTTGTTGTTAAACACGACTTGCGAACACTCGCAGTCGTTCCGACTGCAAAGTTAGTGTTTTTCAGGATTTTTTCCGAGTAATGTTGTTGACAAAGCATCATTTTTATGAAAGTTTATGTATTAAGGCTATAAATATCTTCGAACTTAAAAATAAAAATCAAATCAATTCACTTTGTTTTATAACAACAAAAATCCCAAATATTTCTTACCTTTGTCTCCCAAAGACAATATTTGCGGAAAGATGTATAGCGTTCACGACACGTTTTTTGACGAGGTAAGGCATGAGGGATATGAAACCGTGATGCCATGCGATGAGGTTACGGTGTTCAGCACTAAAGCCGGCATGGGCACAGAATATAAGGTTGCGCCCATGCTCAGCGACTCGTTCAGCATAATACTGGTGAAGAGCGGAACGGTGAAGCTCTCGGTAAACTACAGCACAGAGACACTAAAGAAGAAATCTATGGCTTTTCTGACACCAAACATGGTGGTGTCGCTGAGCGATGCCGACGAAGACTTCATGATGGAAGGCGTGAGCTTTATGCCGGCATACTTTGACGACCTGTCGGCCTATGCGCCCGTGTATAACCAGATGATTTCGTTTGCCAACGAGAACGCGCTGCCGATAAGGAGCCTGAGCGAAAGCGAAATGGAATGTATGCAGACGATGCTGGGGCTTTATTCTGACATCAACACGGAGCAGCTGCACTACAACGGTCTGATGCTGCATCTGTCTAACCTGCTGCTGTTGCGCTTTGCCGAGATACTGAGGGCAGGATGCGCGGCAGATCCGTCGAAGGTGCCGCACACCGTGGAGATTTACCGCGAGTTCAGAAAGCTGCTAATCGGCAATTACCTTAAAGAGCACTACATATTGTTTTATTCGTCTCAGCTTAACGTGTCGTCAACCTACCTGTCGCGCATAGTGCGCAAGGTGTCGGGACGCTCGGTAAACGAACACATAGCGCACATGCTGACAACCGAAGCGCGACGGCTGCTCGACTGCACCGACCTGCCCGTGAAACAGATAGCCTACAGACTGGGCTTCGCCGACCAGGCCTCGTTCGGCAAATTCTTCAGAAAACAGTTCGGCGTCTCACCCACGGGCTGAGTGTCGAAATGGCACATGTCATTTGGAGTTAAAGGAGTTAAAGGAGTTATCGCCAACAAGTTGGCTAGGAGTTAGAGTCATATGCCATGTTGATTCTTATCGCAAGAACTACGTTTGCAATTGGATTTTTCATTCTTCACTTTTCATTCTTCACTTTCGTAAGACGCACTACGTTTGCTATTGTGCCGGCGGATCTGTGCTCCGCCGGAATTGAATATAAGGATTTATTTAATCCGCTAACTTCCTATTTCACATTATATCACAATTTTATGCTAACATTGGCTATAGGATTTTTAACTTTTCATTTTTCACTTAAATTAGCGGTATTTTAAGTGGATTGAAATTAGCTAACGCTGACCGTTGGTTCCTAATACCCAATTCCGGCGGAGCGCAGATCCGCCGGTACATTACTCTTGTGGATTCTTGTCGCAAGCACTATGTTTGCAATTGGATTTTTCGTTTTTCACTTTTCATTATTCACTTAAACAATCACTATGTTTGCATTTGTTTCGTGCAAGTTTAATGGAATTCTGCATTAATTTCATGCAATTTTGGCAGAATTCTGCATTTATTTTGTGCAATTCCTGTAAAATTTTTCATTTTGTATTGCTCTCACCTTTTTTTAAAAGAAGATAAGCTGCATCTCAGCATAACGTTCAAGCACGCTTGACGATTCTGCCTTCGATTTGCATTATCTTTCACTATCTTTGAATAAGATAGGATGCGGCTCGGAAAAGTCAAAAATAAAAACTACGTTTTTTATTTGTCTTTTCACTCACCTTTCACTATCTTTGCATTTATATATTATGTAATGATAGAAAACGTTTATGGAATTATCAATAAGTAATTTCGGCCCGATAAAAGAGGCAAATATAAATTTTGGCGACCTTACATTTCTTATAGGTCCGCAAGCAAGCGGAAAGAGTTTGTCTTTGGAACTGCTTAAGCTTATCATAGATAAATCTCATATCGTTTCAACCCTTCGAAATTATAATTTTATTTTGAGTAAAACGGATGCAAAGAATATCTTAGACTGGTATTTTGGCGAAGGATTATCAGGATTATTTAGGGAAGATACGAAGATAGTTTTAGATAATGAGGCGTTTTCTCCGCAAGATTTACTTAATGTAATATCTAAGCAAAAGGCTTCCGGACAGAGAAAAGAGTCTGTATTTTATGTTCCGGCACAAAGAATATTGAGCATATCGGAAGGACGTCCCAGAAATTTTATGGAATATGATACGTCTACTCCTTATGTGTTGAGATGGTTTAGCGAAACGTTACGCGTATTTATGCAGGGGGGAATGGGTAATCCTGACACAATATTTCCAATTAAAAGCCGACTGAAGGGAGCTGTAAAGAGATCGATAAACGATAATATTTTTCATGGAGGTAAGGTCGTTTTTGATAAAACAGGGGTGCAACGGAACATGAAAATGGAAGTGGCCGGTATGAAAATTCCTTTTATGGCATGGAGTGCCGGACAAAAAGAATTTATGCCGTTACTATTGGCAATATATTGTTTGTCAGGTCCTCCTACACAGGTCATTGATAAAAATGATTACAAATTGGCTATTATTGAGGAACCAGAAATGGGGCTTCATCCACGAGCAATACAGTCGGTGTTGTTGGAGATATTCGAACTGATTCAGAATGGCAAGAGAGTGGTTGTGTCAACTCATTCAACAACATTCCTTGAATTTGTTTGGGCGTTTAACAACTTGGTTGATTTGTCTGAAGAAGAATTCAAGATTGCCATGTGTGAGATGTTTGGTATAAGCAGAAATTCAAATGCCGCAGGTTTGTTTGATAACTTGAAGGAGAAGACAATAAAAACGTTTTACTCGACAAAGTCGTATACAAAAGAGGGCGTAACATTCTCGGATATATCAACGTTAGATGCCTTTAATGAGGATACGGATATATCTGAATGGGGAGGACTATCTACATTTTCAAGCAGGACATCTGAAATAGTCAGCCGCTATGCAGAACAATAAGAAGAACAGCGGTATGACTAAATTTGAAAGTGCAGTGAGAAATACGCCTGATATTGCTGCCGGATACAAAAAGGGTATTCAAGCTTTTGGCGCAAATTCATCATGCGTGCAGGTGGATGATACAAGAAAACTGGAGGGAAGTGTAGACATTGATAAATGTACAAGAGATATTTATCCTGACAAGTCGCGCTGGGACTATGCTTTAGGTTATGACGAAAAAGCATACTTCATTGAGGTGCATCCGGCAAGCACAAGCGATGTGGCAACGATGATTGCGAAGTCAAAATGGCTGAAGGAATGGCTGAAAGAGAAGGCTAAAGATTTGGAGGTATTAAAGGCTAATGATAATTATTATTGGCTGGCAACAGGCAAAATAAAGATTTTGCCTAAATCAAGACAATATAGAATGCTTATGGAAAATAAGATTTTATTGCGTAGTAAATTTAAACTTCCGCTTGAATAGACTAAATATTTGTAATCGATATAATAGTGCACTAACAATAAAACGACTAAACCATGCTTTATCCATTATTATTTA
Source organism: Prevotella sp. CAG:255 (assembly GCF_000431195.1). Taxonomy (NCBI): domain Bacteria; kingdom Pseudomonadati; phylum Bacteroidota; class Bacteroidia; order Bacteroidales; family Prevotellaceae; genus Prevotella; species Prevotella sp. CAG:255. Next base: position 29,547 of record NZ_HF986786.1, read on the forward strand.
GAAACAACTTCTTTTCGAAAATATGGGGCGGAAGCCTGCTGAAGAAACTTAAGGGCATAGAAGACAATGACCCTACGCCTATAGGCGAGAGCTGGGAAATAAGTGCCGTGCCGGGCAAGGAGTCGATAGTGGGCAACGGTTCGCTGCAGGGACGCAAGCTTAACGAACTTGTGACGGAATATAAGGAAGAACTGATAGGACGCACGGTGTATGACATGTACGGCGAGACGTTTCCGCTGCTGATAAAGTTTATCGACGCTGCGAAGGACCTGTCGATACAGGTGCATCCCAACGACGAGATGGCACGTAAATATCACGACTCGTTCGGCAAGACGGAGATGTGGTATATTATGGACACAAAGCCGGGAGCTAAGCTCTACAGCGGCTTTAAGAGTCTGATATCGAAATATGAATATGGCAAGCGCATAGAGGACGGCAGCATCTGTGACGTGCTGGCATCTCACGACGTGAAGGAGGGCGACGTGTTCTACATACCGTCGGGACGCATCCATGCGATATGCAGCGGTACGCTGCTGGCTGAGGTGCAGCAGAGCTCTGACCTGACATACCGCATATTTGACTATAACCGTCCGGGACTTGACGGCAAGCCAAGGGCACTGCATACGGCGCTGGCATCGGAGGCGCTGGACTATAAGGTGGAGGACGACTACCGCACGCACTACACGCGCAAGATGAACTATCCGGTGTTGCTGGCAGAGAACAGATTCTTTACGGTGAAGCTGCTGGAGGTGAACCGTGCTTTCCACAGAAAGCTGTATAAGTATGACAGCTTCGTGGTGTATATGTGTCTTGAGGGCAGCAGCGACATCGTGATAAGGTCGTGGAAAGGCGAGGAGCCTGAGATAAAGCAAGTGCATCTGACAAAGGGCATGAGCTGTCTCGTGCCTGCCTGCGTGGCCGACATGGACGTTGTGCCGAACAACGAAGACCGCGTGTCGAAGCCACGGAATATAGAGGAGGCGCAGAACGTAAGTAAAAGTAATCAAGGAGTTATGGAGTTAAGAAGTTAAGGAGTTAAGACGTATGCCTTGACGGATATTGTCATTTGGAGTTAAAGGAGTTATCCTTTCGCAAGTACTACGTTTACTAATGTGCCGGCGGATCTGCGCTCCGCCGGAATTTAGTATCAGGATTTTCAATCCGATTACTTCCAATTTTGTCTTTATACTGTTGTATTAAACTCGCTTAGACATTTAGATTTTTAACTTTCGCCAGAACTGTCCGATCACTTCCTATTTAAAATTACTCGTTCGGCAAATTCTTCAGAAAACAGTTCGGCGTCTCACCTACGGAATATAGAGGAGGCCGCTGTGAGAATGAAAAGTGAAAAATGAAAAGTGAAAAATCCAAATGCATTATTGGGTATTGTCATTTGGAGTTAAAGGAGTTAGAGTAGTTATCGCCAACGGAGTTGGCTAGTAGTTAAAGTCAAATGCTTTGTTGACTCTTTTCATAGCAGGACATTTCAGCCACAGGTTGTATAGAAACGCTGTTTAATTTTTACTGTTCGCAAGTACTACGTTTACTAATGTGCCGGCGGATCTGCGCTCCGCCGGAATAGAATATCAGGATCTGTGATCCGATTACTTCCTATTTTGCGTTATCATGTTGTTTTAAACTCGCTTAGACATTTATATTTTTAACTTTTAATTTTCGCCAGAACTATCCGATTACTTCATATTTAAAATTACTTTATAACATTATACCAATTTGGTATTTGGATTTTTAACTTATCATCCTTAACTTAAATAAGCGGTATTTTAAGCGGATCAGAGATCCTTATATTCTATTCCGGC
>NZ_HF986787.1:0-1498 GCF_000431195.1 Prevotella sp. CAG:255
CATTGAAAAGAATCAACAAGGCATTTGACTCTAACTCCTAGCTCACCTTAGTGAGCGATAACTTCTTTAACTACCAATAATATTAGCGCATGTTTTTTTCACTCTTTAATTGCGCTTTTGCGCCTGCCTGCTTTTCACTTAATTTCCACTATTTCCCTTACGAAGAACACGCCGTCGTAGTCTTCGGCGAAGCCGGTGTCCCATTTGCCGTTATATTCCAGTCGCAGAGTTACGTCTACAGGGTTGCCGTTTTTCTGTCCTCCCGTTATCTTGTCGTACATATCCTCCAGACGACCGGTCTTGTCCACTATCCAGTATTCGTCATCCGTCCCGTCGGGCCTGAAGGAACGCACCTCATGAGCCAGACTCATCTCGCCCTTCATCGTGTAAAGCACATCGCGCGACAAGGTGCTGTCAGGTTCATCACATAGCGTTACGCTGTTTTCGTCGAACAGAGGAGCGTCCTGACCTATCTCTACAAACACCACCTTGCCCGGATGGCCGTCGTACATCTCAAAATATCTGCTTCCGCTGTTGCCTACGCCCCATCCGTTACATGTCGATGCCACAGGCTCCGTCTTCATAAGCCCATCCGTTGCCTTGGCATAGTCGCCGTCAGGGACCATCACGTAGCGTTTCACGCCCTCGCGCCCCGACTTCACCTGCTTAAACTTGCCCGGCTGCTCCTTGTCCCATTCTCCTGCCTTCTCAATGGCGTCTATCACCCCGTTGATGTCATTGCCGTTGATGCTGAACACCTGAATAAGCCTGTGCGGCCTCTCGTCGCCGTCTCTCACCATCACGATGCCCGGAAGCAGCGGATCGGCCATCAGTCTTATCTTATCGTTACGCTGAACCCTCAGTTTCATCCCGGCTCCTTTCAGCTCACGCCATTCAAAGCCGGCATGTGCAGTACGCTGCACCCTTCTGCCTTTTATAGGCTCATTGATAGCCGACTTGCGCACATACACCACCTTGTTCATGCGCCTTTCAAGTGTCAGCGTGTCTTTAGCTACGTCGATAATGCGCAGCGTATCAGAGAAATTTATCGTCTGTCCGTTGCCGATGCTCTCTCCATCAAGTATAAGGCGGTCGCCTTCAGTCCTCCAGTAACAGTACCTCAGCGTAGCCATGCCGATAGACTCCGCGCTGCCGTCGTCGTTAAGACACATGCCCCGCATGTATGCTATTTCCTTAGGCACCTGCTCAATCCAGCATCCCGTCAGGTCTGTTTCGCATCTTCCTGCAAGCGGACTAAGCATCAAAGCCGCCAATAAAACTATCTTTTCCATCTTTTCCTCCTTATTCTATACGTTAATAAACTTCTACGGCACAAATATATGAAATAATTGATTAGCAAGAAGCGCCGTTAAGATTTTTACTCTTTAATTGTCCTTTTTCAACAGAAGCCCATCTGGCTTTTGCGCCAACTCTTCGTTCTTCATTCTTCACTTCCGTCAGGCGTTTTGACTTTTCACTTTTAATTTTTCATTTTTTA
>NZ_HF986788.1:0-8480 GCF_000431195.1 Prevotella sp. CAG:255
TTTATTTCTAACAATATGTGTTGCGGAATTAAGGTTTTTATTTAATTTTGTCGACGAACTAATATATCTGTTACCTCCGGTGAAGCTGAACACAGTTCACTGATAACGGCGGGCATAAGGTCCTGCTGGTGACAGAATGTGGTCGGGGCCTCAAGTGCAAGGCCCATCAGGCTAACACCGGATAAGGTATACAATTTACTTATTTTGCATATTAAAGACATTTACCTGCAACTTGTTACTAACTTAAAGATATTTACAGGCATAAGCTTTGTTATCTGAGAATTGAGCAAACATTTCCTGACGGGTGTGTCTTTTAATTATGTATTTAGCGCTTAACCGCAATACGCTAAGACAAAATGTGCTCGTTGTCTAATGAGAACACCCGGCGAGGCGGGCAAACCTCAAACACCGGATTTGCCTCCGATGTGTCCCCCAGAACGTGTAAATCAGCTAAAGGGGTGTCCCCCCGTAGTGTCCGGAGACAAAGTGCCGACCCGCCCGACAAGCCCGACCAGGAGGCTGTGTGGTTCCTGATGAGGGCTGCATACGGACAGGAGAGAAAAGCCAAAGACATACTTGAGGCAGAAAACATAGAAGTGTTCCTGCCCGTAACCAACAAAATGCGCATAATAGGCGGCAAGCGCAAGCTGATAACAGAATCGTTGATACCCAACTTTCTGTTTGTACACACCACCGAGAGAATGATAAGAAAATACGTGGGAAGCCCCGGGCTCAGTTTTCTTCATCACTATTATATCCCCAACAAAGACGAAAACGGCTGTCCGATAGGCAAAAGCGGAATAAAGCCGCTCATAGTTCCCGACGACCAGATGGAGTCTTTCCTCAAATGGTATGAAACTGAAGACGAGAACAAGATGTTCATCTCCGACACTGAGAGCGACATATCCAAGGGGGACAAGGTGAAGATAATAAGCGGTAAGTTCACCGGATTCAGCGGCTTTGTCTGCCGCGTAAAAAGGCAAACCCGCGTGGGGGTAACCATCAATGGCTTCGGCACGATAGTGACGGCATACGTCCCGAAGGCATTTTTACAAAAAGTCACAGAACAGTAAAGAAACAAATTATATCTACAGCAAATATATTTTAAACAGATATGGATATCTTAATCGGTAAATTTGGTAATCAGCCATTTAAACTGACCGAACCAAGCATAAGCCGCGAGCATGCCTTGTTTCATCTTGACGAGGCCACCGGCAAAATGACCCTTAGAGACAACAACTCGACCAACGGCACATGGATAATGTCGGCCAGCGGCAGCTTCAAGCGGCTTACGGGCGAGGTTCCGGTGAGCCTCAACACGCTTGTGCGCCTCGGGGCAAGACACACCTTCCGCATAAAGGAGCTTATGGCGCAGCAGCCGCCCAAGACCGACGACGCCGTGGACATAAGCGAGCTGCGCAACATCTACGAAACCTACAACCGCAACAAGATGTCGCTCGAGGCCAAGACGTCGAACATAATGATGATGAGAATGGCGTCGCTGTCGCTGGGAAGTATCTTTGCCATACTGCTGACGATGCTTCTGCCCAAGGACTTTGCAGGCGACACCACCGCCAGCGCCGCCATCAAGGTGGCAGGCAGCATCATAGCCATAGGCTTCTCGTGGATCATAGTTGACGTGAAGAACCGCAGCCTCATACAGCGCAAGGACCAGAACGAGCGCTTTTTCAGGAAGAAATACTGCTGCCCAAAGTGCGGCTACCACTTCGGCACAAAGCTCTATGAGAACATCCTGGCCGAGGGCAAATGCCCCAACAGCAGCTGCAAGTGCAAGTTCAAGGGAAAATAACAACCTTAAAAAGACATCATATTATGAAACACACAAGCATGATTAAGCTGATATCGCTGTCGCTGATGCTCCTGCTGGCAGCAGCGGCATTTCCGCAGAAGACCTACGTGGTGTCGGTCGGCATAGGCGAATACAAGTATCCGCAGGTGGCCCCGCCCCTGCCCTGCTCGGTTGGCGACGCCCGTGCCGTGTCGCGCTTCTTCTACAAATACAACGGCAGCAGCGTGTTCATGCTGCTCAACTCTAACGCCACGCGCGACCACATACTGAGAGTGCTCAAGTCGGAGTTTGCCAAGTCTACGCCCAACGACGAGATAATCTTCGTCTACAGCGGCCACGGCGTGCAGGGCGGACTTACCACCTACGATACCAAAGACGCCTCGAGCCTCATCACATACAACGAGATACAGAACATCATGAAGTCGGCCAAGGCCCGCCGCAAGGTGATTCTGGCCATGGCATGCTATTCGGGAGGACTAACGCTGAAGAACAGCAACGGCGGCAGGACGCCGCGGCGCAGCACGCAGAAGACAAGCGTGATGCTCTACACGTCGAGCCGCGCCAACGAGGTTTCGTGGGAAAGTCCCGACATGACCAACTCATTCTTCATCAGCCGCATACTCGAGGCCTTCAGGGGCGCCGCCGACAGGAACGGCGACAGGAAGGTTACGGCGCGCGAGCTGTTCAACTATGTCAACCCGAGAGTAATCAGCGACACTGAAGGCCAGCAGCATCCGCAAATGTGGGGTAAATTCGACGACAGCATGGTGGTCGTTTACGTAAAATAAAAACAACTATAGCAACAATGATAATAAAATGTCCATACTGCGGCCGGCGATTCGAGCTTCAGCGCCGTCCGCCCGAAACATTCTGCTGTCCCAAATGCTCATACAAGGTGCCGTTCAGCGTGATACTGCAGGAGCAGCACTCTGAGAAGACCATGGCAGCGCCGGCATCAGGCGCCCCCGTTACGGCAGGAGGCGAGCCCCAGGGACTGCCCACGTCGGTCATCAACGGACAGGGAGACAAGACGGTGGTGGTAGAGGGCCTCAACGGCGGACTGAAGACAAAGCTCATACCCGAACTGCAGCAGAAGAGCAAGGGCATACTGCAGGTGAGCTTCCAGGGCATGAGCTTCGGCACTATTAGCCTGCCCCACGGCAACTACTACAACCTGGGACGCAAGAGCTCTGACAGCACCGCACAGATAAAGATAACACCCGACATAGCCATGAGCCGCATACATGCAGGCATGCGTACCGTGAAAACGCCCGCAGGGCAGATTGTCTACCAGATAACATCCGTGAAGACAGAAAACCCCGTATACGTCAACGGGCATGCCATACCCAAGGGCAAGGCTTACAGCCTGAAGACGGGCGACATGATAAAGATGGGCGAAACCCTGATGAGGTTTCAAATGGTGTAAACACTGAACAACGATAGATTATGTCACAGAACAAGACAATAGTACCGGGCGTCGACTACGACAACCCCGGAAGCAGCGAGTATGACGAGGCAGCGTTCAGCAGCCTCTACACACGTTCGGGCAACGACGACAACCGCACGTGCATAGCCGGCGCGCAGGGACAGGGCTTCCAGGCACAAAGCGCGTCAGGCGCAGCCGTGGCCGACAGAGACATCCGGCAGATAACCATGCAGAACCGCGTGATAGTGGGCTGTCTCTTCTCCATATCCCACGGACTGCTTGGCGAGATGTTTCCGCTCTATCTCGGACGCAACGCCATAGGGCAGGCAGCCGGATGCGACGTGTGCCTAAGGGAGAATACTGTGTCGCCCGAGCACGCCATACTCTACATACGCAAAGAGGGCAACCCCGTGCGCTTCAACATGACCATAACAGACTACAACTCGGCCAACGGAACCGAAGTGAACGGCACCGACGCCAGATATAACACTCTGACCGTAAACGAGAACGACGTCATAAGCATAGGCAGACACTACAAGCTGCTCGTAAAGACATTCAACGTGGAGGCGGCCGGCCTCTTTGAGGACGAAGGCTTTGAGGAGACAGGCATGGCGGCCGTAAGCGCCGCAACGGCAGCAGACGCCCGACCCGAGGCTGACATACAGGACAACTTCTACTCACCATCGGGCAGCAGCGACGACTCGTCACGCACCGTCATATCGGGCATGTTCTGACGCGCCGGCCACACGCCCGTAAACCATCATACAGAAACATATATCGCTTGACAATGAACGATAACCATCCTACATCTACAATCGGCCTTGAAGAAATAAAACTCATAGCCTCAACAGACACATGCGAGGCATACGGACGCTCCGGCATAGGCGGACGCGAAGAAAACCAGGACTCATACGGCGGCATGGTCAGCGGCAGGGCTGTCATCCTGACCGTATGCGACGGCATGGGCGGCATGAACGGCGGACAGACGGCATCGCGCATAGCGGCCACAGAGATAGTGCAGACCCTGGCCGAAGTGCCGGCAGAGAAGATTGGCCCCGAGGCCGTAAGCAGCGCCGTTGCCAACGCCAACGCAGCCATCTACAGGCGCGCGCTCAACGCCCCGCCGCTGCGCGGCATGGGCACCACGACGACGGTTGTGGCCATAACGCCCGAGGCGGCATATCTGACACACATAGGCGACAGCCGCATCTACCAGCTGAGAGGCGGAAAAAAGATATTCAGAACCTTCGACCACTCAAAGGTGTTCGAGATGGTTGCGAAAAATCTGATGACCGAAGAGCAGGCGCGCCTGTCGAGCTTCTCCAACATAATAACAAAGGCCCTGGGCATAAGGCCGCAGGCTGCTGTCCAGGTGGAGAAGATACCCTATAGGGCCGGCGACAGGTTCATACTCTGCTCCGACGGCATATGGAACTGTGAGCCCGAACCTGAGATTATAAAGATGTTCAACGCCTCAAAGCGTCCCGACGAAGCCCTGCGCTATCTGACAGAAAGAGTCAACGCCATAGGCATACAGAACGGCGAAAGCCACGACAACCTTACAGCAATAGTTGTCGACATGAAGAAAGACTCAACATACCAGTACAGCTACATGCGGCGCATAAAGGACGCTCTGTCAGAGCAGATAAGGCTGATAAAGAAGAAGAAATAAAAAAAGATAGACATAACGCATGAAGAAAATAACAGTAGGACGCGGCAACGACTGCGACATTGTCATACCCGACGAAAGGGACAACGTGAGCAGACACCACATGGTCATCTCGTTCAACCTGCTTGGCAAGATGACCATAAGCGACACAAGCAGCAACGGCACCTTCATCAACGAAAGGAGAATGCTGAAAGGAACATCCATACCCGTAACAAGAAACGACAAGATAAGGCTCGGAGACCGCTGGAACTTCGACTGGAACCTGGTAAAGGACCCTTATGTAACAATGCGCAAGACAATTATTGCGGCATCCTCACTGCTGGTTGTTGTCATCATTGCTGCAGTATGGCTCATGTCTGCCGGACAGACGCCGGCGCCCGAAGCAGCTCCTGCAGCACCTAAGGAATATGTAGAGCAAGGCAAAGGCGAATGGAACAAAGACTCCACCAACAAGGTTGCCCCCACGGAGATGTCGATACCCATAGGCACCAAAGCCGCTACCGGCGACAACGACGCAAGCACCCGCAGGCGCAGCAGCAGAAAGCAGAGCGCAGGCAAAGCCGTAAAGGCTAAAGGCAACGCAGGGCAGACCAAGGCATCGGCCAACGTGAATGCACGCACGGACAACATGCCTGTAATAAACTGACAATAAACACATCCGGCAGCATGGGCAATAAGCCAAAGGCCGGATGGCTGACATAAATACCGACCGGCATTAAGGATGACAACAACAGCTGCCGGCAGAAAGCAGATAAAACACAGAATAATAAAAACGTTTTTAACAATAATGCGGACAACTATATACAAGACTGCATCAGCAGTTATTCTCCTGTTGACCATCATAATTCCTGCATACGCACAGCAGGAAACCACCCTGATAATGAAAAACGGCTCAAAGATTACGGGCAACATCGTGGTTCAGAGACCTGGCAAGGACATCACCATGGAGGCAACAGAAGCACTGCTGGTGGTCAGCGACGGCGAAATAAAGTCGAAGAAAGACAAATATGTAAGATACGAAAAACTTCCGCGCGAATGGAAGCGCTGGGCCATGGAGACGAAGGCTCTGCAGGGAAACGCCGACGGGCGCTATCTGATGATGCACAGCATAACGACCGGAAACTACACCTACACCGACGTGGTGAAGACTGAAAAGGGTAACGCGCAGACCGACACTTACCTGCAGGCCGTGCCGACGACATTCAGCATAAAATGGAACGACATACAGGAAATCAGGCGCAAGGCTCCTGAGGCTGAAGAGGCCACGGGCGTTGACGACGAGGTGGAGACGGCGGCAGGAAAGACTTACCGCGGAACCATAGTGTCGCAGAAGATAGGACAGACGCTGGCTGTAAAGACAAGTTCGGCAACGGTAGAGCTGGGCATGGGCAACATACGCGAGATACGCAAGGTGGCACGCTCGCTCTCGCAGCCGCTCTTCGGTCAGGCAGGATTTGTCAACACGATAGTGATGAAGGACGGAACATCCAAGGACGGCATAATGACAGTTCAGCATTATGGCACCAAGACCGACGACCAATATGTAACGCTGCTGCACGAGGACGGCTCGAAAGAGAAGATACTGGCAGCCGACGTAACGGAATACAGGACAGCATACACAGGTGAAGACGGCGAGACATACAAGCCCGGCAGAGTCTACGTAAACGAGTTTGCCATATCAAGGGCAAGGACAATGACCGAAGACGGCGTCACGGCCTATGTGGACAAGAAGGTGTATCCCTTTCCCGAAGGCATCGTTACCACCTTCAAGGCTGCCGGCGCCAAGTTTCAGGGCAGCTGGCACCTGATAGTCCTCGACAACGTGGAACTGAAAAACGGCACAAAGAGCCAGGGATACACCACCAAGACAAGAAAGACCAACTGCATTGACCCGTCGACAACCGACATGTCGGGCGGCATAAGCAGCATATCGTTCACCTATCTCTCACCCGGCTTCTATGCCCTCGTATGCGACGACAGCCCTGAAACCTACGTGATAAAAATAACCAAATAGGCATACATAAAAATAAATATATGCGCAGGCTTTCAGGCTATATCTCCTATAATGAACGACGCCCGCCTGAAAAAAATTTTGAGTTAACCGTAAGAAAGTCATCCTAAACAAATCTATACTAATATAAAGGCAAGGCCGGCTAAGGGCTGAAGCCTCTGAGAACAGAAAACGAAAAAAATAACCATTAAACTGTAAGATTATGAATACTAACGGAACTAACCCAGGAATGAACGTTGAGGATTATGAGGATAAAGCCATCCAGAAGAGCAATGCAGCAAAGAGAATAGCTGTTGGCGGAGCAGCCTTCTTAGGAGGAGCGGCAGTGGCCGGCGGAGCAGCCTATGCGGCAGGACAGCCTGAAGGACAGACGGCAGACGAGACGCTTACAACTGAAGACATAATAGGCGGAGCCGAGGCAGGAAGTGAATATAAGGAAGCTGAAACACAAGAAACCCAGGAGACTCACACCTCTACGCACACAACGACAGAACACGTGGTGATAGTGGAAAAACCGGCGGCAGAAGTGTATCATGAGGAGGCACAGGCGGCAGAAGAGCCGAACGTAACATGGGACGAAACCACAAACTTCTATGTAGGCGACACAAAGATAGGCTCTATCGAGGAAGGCACCATCAACGGCCATAAATTCGCAATAGCCGACGGCGACGGCGACGGCGTGGCTGACCTGCTCGCCGTAGACTCAAACGGAAACAACCGTTTCGACCAGGACGAGTTCATGCAGCTCAGCGAGTCGGACAACATACACATGGGACACGAAACGGCTCAGGTAACCAACGAGCGATTCACCCCACAGGAGATAAACGGATACGATGAACAGCATCAAGCAAATGAAAACTATATAGCACAGAACCAGGAGCCTATATACAACAACTTTGAAGACGAGAAGACCGGCGAGGCATACCACGGCGACTTCGCAGAGAACAATCCTGACTACAACCCTAACGGACTGGTAGACGGATATAACTCTAACCAGTATCTGGCAGAAAACGACAGATATTCAGCCGAAATGGAAGGTTTGCCCAACCCTGAAAGCCGTATAGACGACGGATTCAACGAAGACATAGCCGAAAACGACATATATGCTGCCGACGAACAGCCTGAAGAATATATAGCCGAGAACGATACTTATACTGACGACAGCACATACACTCCCGAAGTGGACGATCCTGCAATGGCACAAGCCGAAACATACGGCGAGCCTGACAACATTGAATACGACAGCGACCTGGCCGAAAACAATGCTGATGCCGAGGCCGACGAGAACAGCGAATCGCTCGACTCCATGATGGAGAATGAGGAGTTTCTTGGATAAATAGAGAAATAACACAGATAGTCAAACAATAAAAACAATTAAGAATATGCCTAAGAAAACTTGTCCAAACGGACATATATACGACTCTAACATCTATGGTGACGAATGTCCGTTGTGCCCGAAAGACGGCAACAGCACACAGTTTAACTCAAAACAAGATTTCGGAATGCCTCCGTTCGACCAGGCTCCTGACTCAGCATACAGAACACGCGTTGCCCCTCCTGCAGG
>NZ_HF986788.1:8505-23004 GCF_000431195.1 Prevotella sp. CAG:255
CTGCAGGAATGCCGCAGCAGGGGGCAATGGGTTCGCCTGTGATGGGCGGAATGGACGCTGCCGGCGAGACACGCTTCCCCGGACAGCAGCAGTCGGCACAAAGACCCGTGAACGGCACCATAATCAGACAGCCCAAAGGCGTGCCCACGGCACAGGGACGCAAGCTGGTAGGATTTCTGGTAACCTACAACCGCGATCCGCTGGGCAAGTCATACAACATTTATGAGGGCAAGAACTTTATCGGACGCGACCGCTCGTGCGACATCTGCGTGCCGGAAGACAAGCAGATGTCGGGCCGCCACATGTCGCTCCTTTACAGAAACGTGGACAACAAGTTCAAATACCGCGACGAGCAGTCGAGCAACGGAACCTTCGTCAACAAGGAGCTTTCTGACGAAGGCGAACTGAAGAACTACGACATAATACGCCTGGGCAGCACCGTGTTCATTTTCATAGCAATACCACAAATAGGATAAAATCATGGAAAACTATATAATAGCCAACTGCACCGACACGGGCAGGGTGCGCAGCGTTAATGAAGACAGCATGACCACGTTCGACTCTCCAAACGGAAGAGTCGTTGTAGTATGCGACGGCATGGGCGGACAGAAGGCCGGCGACGTGGCATCGCAGCTCGCCGTGGCCGTGATACAGGACATCCTGACCGACAACACATTCGCCACAGCCGAAGAGGCTATCAACAGCTCTATCATTGCCGCCAACCAGGCCATACTGCGCAGGGCTTCGCAGAACGACGGACTAAGCGGCATGGGGGCTACATGCGTGATGATCATCATCAGGGACGGACAGGTGTACTACGGCTCTGTGGGAGACAGCCGCATATACTACGTGGCCAACCGCAACATACATCAGATAACCAAAGACCAGTCGTATGTCCAGGCGCTCGTCGACTCAGGACAGATAAGCAAGGAAGACGCCGAGCATCATCAGGACAAAAACCAGATAACCAATGCCCTCGGACTTGAGAACATGACACCTCCCGTGATAGGACAGATGCCTATAACGCCAGAACCGGGCGGTGTGTTTGTGCTGTGTTCCGACGGCCTCAGCGGCATGGTCAGCAACAATGCCATACTCAACACCGTAACGCGCTATGACCTGCCGCTGAAGGAGCGTGCAGACATGCTGGTGAGCCAGGCCAACGATGCAGGAGGAGTAGACAACATAACGGTGCAGCTCGTGGAGTTTCCTGGCGGAGGAGGCAAGCGCGGCAGCATGCAGCCCAACGGCTACACCTCAACACGCGCAAAGAAAAGCCACACGCTGCTTTACTCCATAATAGGCCTGCTAATGGTGACAATAGCCGGCGGAGGCATCTACTGGTACCTGAACAAGGACAGCAAGCCGCAGACAAAGCCCGAGGTAATAATGAAGAAGACACAGACACAGGCAAAGCCGCAGCCGAAAGCTGAGACCGCTGAACCTTCAGCACCCGAGACTACCAATAGCACAAAGGAGGTGAAGAAGGTGATAACCGTAAAGGAAAGCGAGCCCGTCAAGACCGTAAAGCCAAAGGTTACAGACAACAAAATATCTACAAAGAAAGCCATCACGAAAGAAGCTCAAAAAACAACTGACAAGAAAGGAAGCTCAAAGACAGAAGAGATAAAGAAAAAGATTGTCGAGGAAAAGAGCGGAGACACCGGCAGGAAAGAGAAAGATGGCATTGTGTATGAAAATCTAAAAGGCGAAAAATAATTATCTCGATGAGACAAATTGCTAACTATATCATTGACGACGAGCCTATTGCCCGTGGAGGCATGGGGAGAATATTCCGTGCACGCGACACCAAGGGCAACATAGTGGCGATAAAGGAGATTCTCCCGGAATTTGCCACCGACTGGTCGATAATAGACAGAATAGAAAAGGAGGTGAAGTTCCTTGTAAGAATAGACCATCCCTCTATCGTAAAGCTCTATTCGGCCTTCCGCGACGAGCACACACAGTGCTACTATATCGTCATGGAACTTGTTGAAGGACTGAACATCGAACAGTATGTAACAAGGCATGGCCCCATACCAGAACAGCAGGCTGTGGAGATGATGATGAAAATACTCGACGCGCTGCAGTGCGTACACGACTCACACATCGTGCACCGCGACATCAAGCCGTCGAACATCATGGTGCGCCCTGACGGCAGCATCTGCCTGCTGGACTTCGGCATAGCCAAGGATCTTGACAACAATAACGGCAACACCATACCGGGCTCTATACTCGGCACAAACGGATATATGAGTCCGGAGCAGGCTGCCGGCTACTCCATAAACTACCGTTCGGACATATATGCCGTAGGCTGCGTGTTCTTCTACATGCTCACAGGACACCATGCCTTCAACACGCTCTCCAACGAGTTTGAGACGAAAGACTCGATAATAAACGACGAATTTCCGAAGCTCTCCAAATACAAGAAGGGCATATCCGACGTGCTGCAGAAGGTGCTCGACAAGGCTACGGCCAAGAACATGATGCAGCGCTACCAAAGCTGCTACGAGTTTATGTCGGCACTGAGCAACGGCACCAACGTAAGCAACATATCATCGCGCAACATGCCGGTGAAGATATCCGTAGGCCGCGAGATGTGCGACATCATAGTGAACGACTCGGCACGAAAGATAAGCCGCCACCACGCTGACATAGAGCTGAAGGAGTTTACCGGAGGAAAATATTATGTGTTCACAGACTGCAGCTCAAACGGCACTATCGTAAACCGCAAGTCTGTATGCAAGACCTCGGTAAACATCCCCGCCGGCGGGCCTGCCCCGGAGATTTATCTCGCAGGAGTGATTGAGGGACATCTCGACTGGAACAAAGTGGTGGAAGAACTCGACAAGCGTGCACGTGCCATACAGGACGCAGAAGACACGCCGACGGAAGATGACAACACCGTGTCGGAAACGACAACCATATCCAAGCCCAATGAAGAAAACGCTAAATATGTAGAGAAGGATGCCACGGGATGGCTGATAGCAGCCTACATATTTGCCATTCTCGGCGGATTCTTAGGAATAATACTTGGCACGGTGGTAGCCACAGGAAAGGTGGAGATGGTGAGCGGCGAAAAAATATACAAATACAAGTCTGACCACCGCAGGCTCGGATGGGGTGCGGCAGTATTGTCCATCATATCCATGGTCGTGTGGAAATTCGTAATCCTTGTGTGATAACCTTCCATTATATAAGACTCTTGGAAACATTACCCGCCGGCGGAATTATCCTGACTGGCAGCTGACAGTTATAATTTCAAAAGATATCATTTCAGCCTGCGGAACATGGGCTTTCGTCTTCTGAAAGATAACCTTTCACAACATAAAAGGACACCTTTTGGAAACCTGCCGGAATCAAGAGAAAACCGTAAGAAAAAGCCGCAGAAATGCGACAGACCGTAAGTTCCGGCGCAATGGCATAAAAGAACCTGACGTCTACCTTGAAAATCATTCATTGAAGCAACATGATACCGACAGACATACTTAATTATAGAATTGTGCGCCACCTGGGCTCAGGCGGCATGGGCAGTGTTTATCTTGCAGTAAACACGAACATTGACCAACAGGTGGCAATAAAGGCCTTGAAGCCTGAAATAGCCCGTAACCCTGCGCTCCGCGCACGATTCAAGCAAGAGGCCGAACTGCTCTGCTCGCTCGACCATCAGGGCATTGTGAAGTTCCTCAACTATGTTGAAACGCCTGAAGGCGTGTTCCTTATAATGGAATATGTCAAAGGAATAACGCTCGAAGACTTCATCAACAAGAAAAACGGCCTGATTGTCGAAAAGAAAGCCTATCCCATGATATGTGAGATACTTGATGCGTTTGAATATGCCCACTCCAAAGGCATTGTTCACCG
This sequence comes from Prevotella sp. CAG:255, assembly GCF_000431195.1. NCBI lineage: Bacteria > Pseudomonadati > Bacteroidota > Bacteroidia > Bacteroidales > Prevotellaceae > Prevotella > Prevotella sp. CAG:255. The sequence continues at coordinate 12,370 of NZ_HF986788.1, forward strand.
CGACATCAAGCCCTCGAACATAATCATACAGGAAGACGGGCATATTAAGATAATGGACTTCGGTATAGCGCAGATTGTGTCTGAGGCGAACATGGCTGACAGCAGATACATAATGGGCACACCGACATACATGAGCCCCGAGCAGATTTACGGCAGGAACGTAGACACCCGTTCGGACATATATTCAATCGGAGTGCTGATTTACCACATGCTGACAGGCCGCGCGCCGTATGACTCAACCATGCTTACGGCGCAGGAAATAAGGCAGAAGGTGGTGAGAGAAGACATGCCGCGCATGGCAGAATATTATCCTTATATATCAAACAAGATACAGGAGGTTGTAGACAAAGCCACACAAAAGATTCCCGAAGCACGCTATCAGTCGTGCATGGAGATGAAGGCCGCCGTGAAGAAAGCCATCGCCCCCGACCCTATACCGCGCCCGCTGATCTACGGAGGAGCAGCCGTAGCGGTGATACTGATGCTCGTGGGCTTCTTCACATGGGACTACTACCGCACAAAGGTAAAATACTATCGCGATTATGTTGAAGTCTACGGCATACCCGAAGGAGTGGGCCGGCTGAGCAGCAGCGAAATGTCTCACCGCGAGGCGTCGTACCGCTTCGAGTATTCAAGACACAAGCTCCGCCGCGTGTCGTACGTGAACAGCAAGGGCAAGCTGGTTGACCATCACGACTCTGAAGACAAAGACCGCATAGTTGACATGACGCTGCTTTACACCGAAGGAAGCGGAAAGGTTGACTCTGAGAAATTCATGGACCGCAGCGGCAAGGTGCTGTACGTAAAAGACTACGACAGCAACATGAAGACCTGCACCTTCAAGCTGGACGACGAACTCGGCACCGAGATGACGCTCAACGCACAGGTGAAGCTCTTTCAAAGCGCATTCGATGTTTCTCTCGACGGAAAGGGAAAGATATCAAAGTACATTCTCGAATACGATGACGAAGGACATCTCGTGAAGGTTGAATATGCCGGATTCGGCAATGTCAGGGTGCCCGACGGACAAGGCATCTTCGGCCGCAGATATGTCCTTGATGACGAAGGACGCGTAATAGAGGAACACTATCTTGGAAAAGACGGCAAGCCCAAGGCCACACAATTCGGCCTCGGCGTGAAGAAATTCACCTACGACGATGACGGCAACCTGTCTAAGATTGTTTACCTCACAGTGGACGGAAAGCCGAGCAGCGACGGCAACAACTGCCCGGTGGTGCTGCTAACCTACGACAAATGGGGCAACCGCACATCAGAGAAATACACCGACATAAACGGCCAGCCGATGATACGCAAGGACGACGCCTTTGCAGGCATACTCTACGAATACAACGACGACGGCACATGCAAGAAGAGACAGTATCTCGGAGTAGACGGCAGGCTGACATACGTTAAAGGCGTCAGCGGATATGTCAACGAGTATGATGACAACGGATACCTGTCGGGCATTTCGTATGTCGATGCCAAAGGAAATGCGGCATACTTCAACGACACGGATGACGAAGCCACATATTCGAAACAGAAATTTGTCAACGACGACAAGGGGAACATTATCGACCACAAGCTGCTCGACGCGTCGGGCGAACTCGTAGAGACGGCATACTTTGCCCACAAGAAAAGCACATACGACTCGCTTGGCAACATGCTCACAGAATATTATTTCGACAAAAACGGAAAGATATACGCACCTGCCAAACTGGGATACGCCGGTCTGGAGGCAAGATACGACAAGCAGGGACGCCTGGCAAGACTCACCTACATGGGCGCGGCCAAGGAGCGCATAATGCTATCAGACATGCACTTCTGCTACTTCACCAAAGAATATGACGCCCGCGGAAACTGCACGAAGTTCTCTTACTTCGACGACAAGGACAAGCCGGCCATGACATCACAGGGAGCGTCAACGGTGTGCTATGAATATGACGACAACGGGAACGAGACAGCGCGCTACTTCCTCGACACCGAAGGCCGCCCGTGCGTGCTCAACAATTTCTGCTCACGCGTGGAATACGAGTACGACAGCCAGGGCAACTGCATATCAGAAAGGCACAAGAACACCGACGGAAAACTGATGTCGGTGTCGGGAGTGGCATACTATGAGTGGGAGTTCGACCAGAAAGGCAACGTAACGGCCGAACGCTCCATGGGCACAAACGGAAAGCTTGCCGCAGGAAAATATGAGATCAGATACAAATATGACGGACGCGACAACGTAACCGAACGCTCATACTTCAGCAGCGGAAACAGGCCGGCACTGTGTGACGGGGGATATCACAAAGAGGTGATGAAATACAACTCGAACAACATGTGCGTGCAACAGGAATACTACGGAACCGACGGCAGGCTGAAAAACATCAGCGGACAGAACCTTGCTGTCATAAAGCGCGAATACGACGAGCGCGGAAACAAGACCTCGGAAGTGTTCTTCACGCAGAACGGCACACGAGGATGCGACAACGAGAAGGTGCACAAATACTACAACCAGTACGACAGAATTGCCAACAAGGTGAGCCATCAGATTTCATTCGGCATTGACGGCAAGCCCGTGGTAGCCAACAACATCGCGGCTGAAGGCCGCACCGTCTACGACAAGCGGGGCAACATGACCAAGATAATGTGCTATGACGGATACGGAAAGAGCATAAACGGCAGACAGGGATGGAGCGAGTGCAGATTCACATACAACGAAGCCGGCGACATCACCTCGAAGGCATACTTTGACATCAACGGTAAAGCCGTTGCCGACAAGAGCGAGAAGATACACAAGTATACATACACATACAACGGGATGCGCATGCTAAGCAGCGAATCTTATTACGGCGCCGACGGCAAGCCGGCAAACACGGCAAGCGGATACAGCACCGTAAAATATAAGTACAACAAGCAGAACCAGCTTACGGAAACGGCATGCTACGGAGCCGGAGGCCGCCCCGTGGACAACAGTCAGGGATGGCACCGCCTGGTTTACTCTTACAGGGCAGGCACACAGTATAAATGCGTCTTCTACGACAAGAACAACCGCAAGCTGGGCACAGCCACAAACACAGACGGCAAATGGAGCCTGCAGGTGGAGCAACGGCAGAACATGACCGGAGGCTATGGCTGGCAGGCAGCATGGCGGCAAGCGGCAAGAGAGTGCCCCACGAGGATAGCCGACGGACTGACAATAGAAAGCGTAACCGTAGGCAACGACGCCGTTACCCTGGCCGTATACATCGAGAACTTTTCATCAGAACAGATAACAAGCGAAATGCTCAACGTCCTGCGGCAGTTTGTGTCAACACTCAGAAAGTCGACGTCGACGCCGTCGTATGTTGACATACGCATGATAGTGTACGACATGAACCACGAAAGGACAGCCATAATATAAAAGAATAAGAACAATAACACCTATAAGACGATGAAAACTTTAAAAATCATTATCTGCCTGCTTTTAGCGTTTACGGCATCAGCATCGGCAGGCGATCTGACTCCGGCTCAGAAAGACGCACAGCTAAAACTTTACAACTATTTGCAGAAGAAGAAATACGAACCTTCTGTCGACACGTCTGACAACAGTGTATGCTTCCGCCGCGAGGGAGTGCTCTACTGGATAACGTTCGACGAGAACTCGCCCATACTCTACACCTTCCACAGAAAGGCATTCAAGGTGGGCGCTGACGAGATGTCGTATAAGCGCATACCCAGCATAATAGCTGCCAACGAGGTAAACCGCAAGCACAAGACCGTGAAGCTTACCGTTGAAGACAAGAAGGTTGAGATAGCCATACAGGTATATGCCGCAAAGACCGAAGACTTCACGGCAGTGTTTTCAAGCTACTTCTCAAGATTCGAGGATGTAGACACCGACTTTAAGAACGAATACCAGACGGCTCTAAAGGCTGAGCGCGAATCAATGAACAGACTGGAAGAGGAGGCACGCAAGGACCTTCCGCCAAGCGTGCTCACCGACAAGATTGTCAACATGTCCTTCCGCCTGCTCGATGCCGACGGCGTGGAGAAGACGCCCTACGACCAGCCTCTGCGCAGCTTCAACGCAAGATACATACAGGCACGCATTGAGTTTGCGCCATGGAGAGAGAAGGCACAGGACTTCGACCTGCAGCTGAGGGTTACAAGACCTAACGGAAAGACCATCTGCATGCCAGGAAAGAAAGTAACCTCGGAGATGACAGTAACACTCGAGAAGTCGAAGAAGAACCAGATGATAGAGTTAGGACAGTTCGGCTCGCCTAAAGAAGGATTCTGGAAGGCCGGCGAATACAAGGTGGAAGTCATCGAGTCGGGCGACGTAATTTACACCACCACGTTTAATATTCTGTAAAACACACACAACATGAAAAAGCTAATCATATTTGCCGCCATAGCCGTGCTGACGGCGGCTTTGTGCGTAAGCTGCAAGCAAAAGAACAAAGACATTGAACTGCTGCAGAACTTTGTTGAAGAGATAAGCTCACAGCCGGGCAAAGACCTTGCTAACGGAACGGTGCTGACAAAATGTGAATACAAGCAGGGCGACAGCCTCTTCACATACAGGATAAAGGTAAGCGACGACCGCTTCAGCAACGTTGCGGCAGACTCGGTGAAGAGCACGCTGTCAAAGAAGCTGACAGAGCCGGGAATGCAGAAACTTGTAAAGATACTGTCGCGCAATTCTATCGGACTTCAGTATGTCTACGAGATGGAAGGCAACGAGATGAGCGTAGTGTTCACTCCTTCTGAACTTAGCACACAGCAGAATCAATAACATTTCATCAACGTTGTGTCAGAACCGGATTTGCCCGTACACCTGGCTGCAGCAGCAACACGTTGCATGCTGCGCCTCAGGTAGCGGTCAAAGCGGTTCCGGCACTTTTTTATTATAACACATATTGTCATGACATTCACAGATTCAGTCAGATCATGCATAAATAAATATGCCACCTTCAGCGGGCGCGCATCGAGGTCAGAATTCTGGTGGTTCTGGCTTTTCATCTTTATTGTGCAGATCGTTTCGCTCACCATATTCTCCGTCATAGGCTATCTGCTGGGAGGCTACGACGGCTGCACGATATCATTATCTATCTGTTCAGTATTATGCATCCTGCTGCTCACCGTGCCATACCTATCGGTGCTTGTCAGGCGCCTGCACGACACTAACCACAGCGGATGGTGGTATTTCATATCGCTGATACCGCTCATAGGCACAATATGGCTGATAATACTTCTTGCCACCGACAGTGACGAGGAGAACAAGTACGGCCTGCCTGTTTATTAACACACAACACCTTTACAAGCAAAGAACTGAAAAAACAACAATAAAAAAATGGCAAAAATAAGACTACAGGGAGAAGAAGAGAAAAGAAAAAACATATGTTTTGAGGTTGACACCGCCAATCCGCCAATAGGCGAAGGAGGCATGGGCAAGGTGATGAAGGGCGTCTGCATAGACATCGCGACCAACATATCGCGCCCCGTCGCCATAAAGTTTCTTTATGAAGACCTGCCGCCACACGCCATAGAGAGGGCACGGCGCGAGGCATCAATACGCCTGCGCAACGACAACCTGATAGAGATGCTCGGATTCATCGAAACCGAGACTAAGCACGGCACAATGACACGCAAGCACTACCACGTTGTCAGCGAGCTGCTTAACGGCATTCCGCTGTCGAGCATCTTTGAAGGCAAGTGCACCGACGCCGACGGCCACGAGAATCCGTTTGCCAAGAAGCTGCTAAAAGAGTTTCAGGCCGACTCCGTACACTTTGCAAAGACCATAATGCTCAACGTGCTTTCAGGACTCATAGCGCTGCACGACGCAGGATACGTACACCGCGACATCGACCCGTCGAACATCATGCTGACCGAGGACGGACACATCAAGCTGATCGACTTCGGTATAGCGAAGCAGGTGAACAAGCTCACCACCAACGACCGCGGACTGACAACTGCCGGAACCTTCATGGGCAAGGCTGAATATGCCGCGCCAGAGCTTGCCATAGGCGACCTGAAACACCAGAACCAGACCACCGACATATACGCCATGGGCATACTGCTCTATCAGTGCATCGTGGGCCATGTGCCGTTTGAAGGACAGTCGCACGTAGTGCTCGAGAAACAGCTGCACAAGAAAATTCCACTCGCACAGATCAAAGACCGCGGCATGCGCAAGATAATAGAATGCGCCACCGACAAAGACCAGAACGTGCGCTATCAGACAGCGGCACAGATGCGCGTGGCGATAGAAAACCTCGACGGCAAGAAGCGACAGCTCAAGAAGTCGACAAGAATAACCATAGCTGCCGCCTGCGCAGCCATAGCGGTTGCCATAATAGCCATAGGAGGCGTGTCATATCACAACAAGAAGGTGGAGCAGGAGCAGATAGCTCTCGAGATAAAAGCCACCAACGACTCGCTGCGCACCAAGACCGAAACCCTCACTCTCACGGCCGACAAGAGCCTCGCCACGGGCGACAGACACGACGAGGGATACGAACGCCACTATATCGACGCCTACAAGAAATACATGGAGGCACTGGCCATTGCCAAAAAGATAACAGAGAACAAGCCTGACACCAAGAACATAAGCCTCAACCGCGACAAGGCCAAGGACGCCCTGCTGAAAGCAAAGGCCGAACTGGAAGCCAAGGCTAAAGACTTTGAGGCCAGCGACATGCAGGATATAGCCAAAGAATTCCACACCAGAGTTAAGAACATTACAGACGCATTAAGTTATAATCCATAATCTTTTTTTTGAACTATGAGTACTATTGCCAAACTTCTTTTAACCGTTGTCATTGCCGTGTTGTCTATTCAGGCCAACGCACAGACCGCCGGCGACCGCCTGTTTGCACAGGGACAGAAGCTGCAGCTGAAGCAGACCGTAAGCTCGCAGAAACAGGCCATTGCAAAGTTCAGCGCAGCCAAGAAGGCCTACGACTCAAGCACCAAGAAGGCCATGTGCGACAACCAGATTGCAATATGCAGGAGCAACATCAAGCTGATAACGCGAAAGACAAGGACCGTGACGAAAAAAGAGACCGTCGTGCTCGAGAAAGCCGACTCTGCCGTTCCGCCCGAGGTGGCCAAAGACCCCGTAAGGCTCAGCCTGTCGGTGTCGTCGGTAGAATTTAAGTCGTCAGGCAAGAAGAGCGACAACCACGAGGTGACGGTAAACTGCAACTACGACGACTGGACCTACACCTTCCCGGAATGGGTCGACGTCACCAAAAACGGCAACAAGCTGACGCTTACCGCCGACCCCAACAAGACAGACGGAGAACGCTCGGGCGTGCTCACCGTAAAATGCTACGATGAGAAGGCCGAACTGATGATCTATCAGAAAAAGCCGTTCTCGCTGAAGTCTCTCATCGGCGGCAAGAAGTAAGAACAACATAAGCTGACATGAATATCACTGACCGTGAAGTGGTCCGGGCACTGCTGCAACGCGACGCCCGGGTCACAAGGGACTTCTTTTACCGTAAATGCTATCCGCTCTTCAAGTCTGTGTACGACAACTACCACACAGACTGCTCGTCGTGCATGGAGTTTATAAGCGAAATATACGTCCACATAATGACTCCCGACAAAGCCGGCGGACAATGCAAGCTCGAAGGGTTCAGATACCAGAGCACGCTCTTCACATGGCTAAAGGCCGTGTGCCTCTTCTACTGCTACAAGAGATATGAGCGCAGGACAAAAATGCCGACAGAACAAATTTCTGAAAAATTTGACGGCCAGGGTGTAAGAATCGACACCATTCCCGCATCTATAGAGTTAGACATCTCATCTCTTCAGGCCGACGACGCCGAAACCATACTGAGGCTGATGCCCAACAGAAGATACAGCAGGCTGATAAGACTGCGATATCTATGCGGACACACCAACGAGGAGACGGCCATGATGATGGGAATGAACATGAACACCTTCTACAACAAGCACAAGATGGCTAAAGAACAATTTTTAAAGACACTAAGAACGGAGGAAATGCGACATGGATGACTACGGCAACTTTACCCTTGACGAGAACATGTTTTCGGCATGGCTCGACGGAAATATGACGCCCGACGAGGAAGAGGCTTTCATGGACATGTGTGCCGACGACCCCGCCATGGGCGAAATACTCGACGCCAACGACCAGGTGGACGACTACTACGAAAATCTTGTAGACGGAGGATACGAGATACCCGAGGAGCTCGACACCGACTTCGACCTGCCCTACATATCCCCGGCAGACGAAGACGACGACATTTACAGCTATGAAGACATCGAACCGTATGACGACAGCAGCGACAGCCATGACATGACTGACGACGGCATGACAGACAGCGACGGCTTCGACGACGACAACGCGACGGATCACTTCGGCAGCGACACCTATCAGGACATGGACTTAATGTAGCCCATACAGATACATACGGCGGGCCGCCACGCCAACGGCGGCCGCATGGACATCTTAAGAATTACTATCCGCAGCCCTCTCCCATTGAGGTGCTGCGGATATTTTTATGGCAAACAATATTAATCATTAAATCGATAATTTGCTTTAAAATTCTTGGCTTTGCATAGTAACAAACATCATTATCTTTTAGGAATCTTATCTAAATCTATTTTTCCCTTTATATTTAAAGTATATTGTGGCCTAATTTCAATAACAGGAAGATTGTCTGCATAATTTATTAATTTATCTGACATAGGATAACCTTCCTTCACATATTCAACATATTGTGACAACAGTCCGTGAAACTTTGAATAATAAAATGATTTCAACGGCTGTATTTTCTCCAAAACTTGTCGTGAATGTTCTGATGGCTCAGACAATCCTGTATGTCTGTGATTAGTATTGCGACACTGATACAACTCCGAAAGCAAATTGCATATTTCATTAAAGCTGTCATAATCACTGCTTTTCATCTCTGCCTTGTAACCGATAAAATAGACCACATTACGCATCTTGTCCCATGCATAATGTTCTGACAAGGGTTTACTTGTCTTAATCATGTAATTAGGATTTCCGCCTGTGCTACCAATGAAAAGTAATCTGGCTATAATATATTCACCTGGACGTCTTTTCAAATCTGAATCGATACAATATGCCGGATAAGCCCACATTTTTGAAGCCACCTTATTGACTATCGGGTCTGCGCAAATATAATTAGTGATATTTTCAATCTGTTGATACATGGCAAGACAGAAATCGCCAAAATCATCTTTTCGTCGGAAACGTTCCATTCTATTATAGTCGTAAGCCAATGCTGACCGTAAAGACTCTATTGGAAAATCTGCATAAAATTCATTTCCTTGTTTACGTGTGACTTTCTCTATACACAATTCATAAATTTCATTTATACGTTCATTATCACCTAAAACGATATCTGCGGGGGAAACCATACCAAGTTTCTTCCGCAGTGCTGTGGAAAATTCTGCATCTTGCAAGGTGAGACGATATATCTTTTCTATTGCCTTTTCCTTATTAGCATCCATTATTCTATAGTTTTAGTAATGCATCTAACTCCTTATTCAGTTCATCTACATCAACAGGAACCAAAGAGGACATTACAGTCTTTCCACTTAAATGGACAAGCCAAAAAGGTTTATCCTGCTTGTCTCGGCATATCGATATAGACAAATGTTCCTTCCGTTTTTCCATATCAGGCTTTATATCTTTGCTGACAGAAGCAAACACCTTTTCGCCATCAAGCAAGAAATAAGCATAACGATGAACTTTTACCGGCTTGTAGTCTATAGTTTTTTCTGAATGTTCGCCAGGAGCAAACATACTGATGACTATCTTCGTATTATTTTTCTTTTCAAACTCGATAAGAGGAGTTGTTTCGACGTATGTTATTGAATGAACTGTCGTTTTTACAGGATCACGCATATCGTCCACAAGTGTTTTAAACTTATCGTACAAGCGTCTATAAGTGCTGTCTTCATCTCCTTTTACCATTTTCATATACATCAATTTACCATCAATGACGTTTACCAAGTCGGGCTCACCTTTCTTTACATGTCCTTTATCTTCCTTATATTTTGGGAAGAACTTTGCGTAAGCTACTCCATAACCGTATCTGTCCCAAATATAAAGGATGTTGCGTATGTTGCGCACATAATCATGAGTAACATTCAGCTTGTTACTGACTATGATGCCTGTAACCTCCTGCCTGCCGCCTACTTTCTGCAAACGTGTTTTCTTTTCATTAATAGTGAACCCCTGACCTTGTATTATGCGCAGAAGCTCTTTTCGAAATTCACCGTTTTTCTGATAAACATTATGCATTGACGAAAAGGTTATGTCATCGGCATAACGTGTGTAATGCAGCCCAAAACGCTTGGCTAGCCCAGCAAGGCGGCGGTCAAGAGTATCACAGATCATATTAGTTATGATTGGTGACGTAGGCGCTCCTTGCGGCAATATGTAAAAAACTTTCTTAGAGCCGTCATCCATCGTGCGCATTTCTTTCATAGAGCATAGCCCTGCCAGCACGTTAGCAACAGGCACAGTAAAACTAAACGGCTTTAGCTGCAGTCTTTTCCATATACGAGGCTGTTCAATACTAGGGAAAAAATCTTTCAGGTCTATATTCAGAATATAGTTTTGCCCTTTATGTACGTCTGCATTGGTTACGACAGAACGCT
>NZ_HF986788.1:23036-29015 GCF_000431195.1 Prevotella sp. CAG:255
GCTCTTCCGTGAATCCCATAGCATAATCAGACGGAGAATAAATAGCTTTGAATATCTCATTGACATACTTGAGTATCTGCATAAAGCTCCTGTTCCTCGGGGCGGTAATCTGTCTGAATCCGCCTGTTTTCTTCTTTATCTTAAATTGTCTGTAACGATGATGTGTATTGTTTGGATTGCAGTAAAAGTTTATATTTTTCATTGTAAATGGATAAAACTTGTCCGCAAGCCCATTTTCAGCCATATCATCCAGCTTAATACGGTTAAGAAGAGCCAAAATATCATCTTTATTTGACATCTTACGTGCCAATTTTGCTATTTCTGCTTTATCCATCTTTATCTGAATTAAGAGCGGTCTTTAACTCATCTGTAGACTGAAACATCGTTTTCTTTATATAATACTTTTGTCTGTAAAAATTTCTATTAGCTTGCGAGTAACAACTTAACAGAATCATTACATTAACTATCTGACATTGTTATCTTCAAACCCAAAGGGCAAGAAGACATCCCGCGAATTTACTCTAAAAAGAGCAAGGCTCACACCACGCAGGACAAAATTCAAAATTTAGTTTCAGTTATCAGACTTGCCAAAGACCGCGTAGTTTCTTTATTATTTCGACTGCAAAGTTACATCATTACGGCGAAATCTATTTTCGTAATAATGAATAATTTTGAATTTACTGTTTTTTATATTACTCAGTCAATATTCCAGTATGCGTCTGCCTCTCCGTCAAGTACGTCATCGATATCCTGATCGCTCCATCCCATTACATCCTGGGCATATGTGCCGTTGTAATCATTATAAGTTTCACGTATTGCGTAGTAAGGCCTACGGTAATTAGGCTTATTTGATTTGACTTTCTGTTCCTTTACGGGTAGTTCAGGGTTAAGATTGTGAAAATATACATCACTGGCAATGCCATCCTTAACAACCCTCGTTGAACAACGGTTCTTGCCATAAAAGTTCCATACTTCATCATATTCACAAGGCAGTACCTCTTCTCCATGTTCATTTATTATGCCCCATTTGTTGCCGTTATTGGCAAGAGTTGATGGCTCTTTTCCGATTTTAACTCTACACAGCCCGGAGTCAAATCCGTCAATCCAGTCGTATTTACCGAACGGAACAACAATATTGCCTTTACTGTCAATCACTCCCCATTTATAATCAGAACGTTCAACAACTCTTACATATCCATAAGCATTCTCTCTAATATTTTCCATAAGCCTTTATTTATTTTTTCAAGTGCAAAGGTAGCACCGGCCTACGTCCTCTTTGTTCGTACCTTTTTATATTCTTTCTCCATCTCTGTTATTCTTTTCCAAATCTTATCTTGAATATCTGTCGGTTCAAGTACGATAAGGTCTTTTCCGAAAGATGTCAAAAGTCTGATCAGTTCATAATTCTCCTTACAGTCAATACGAAAAAACTTTCCGCCCTGAAATTCAGAGTATTTCAGTCTAAGTTCAGATACTGTACTGTCATTAAGCGTGCGCTGAGATTCATGGAGAGGCTTTGTTTCCACATAATCTTTTGCAGCATCGCTTGTCCAAAATATTATCTTATATAACGGACTGTTGTCAAAAAGAGTTATTCCGACAATGTCTTCAAAGCGTTCATTAATATCACCATCATAGTCGACATATTTATGCGACGGCAAAGGTACTATATCATCAATACGGTCAAGAGCAAAGACCAAAAGTTTCAGATCGCTTTCAGCCGAGCCGAACAAATACCACCGGCGGTTATATTCTTTCAGCAAATATGGGTATATGATTACTTTCTTCTCATTGTCAGACTCACTGAACTTATGATAGTGCAATTCAACTACTTGTTTTTCTGAGATAGTAGTGAACAGTCTTCCAAAAAGGTTTGATTTTTCAAGCGGATTCTTCGTGAAAGATATTATTTGTCTGTCGTTATGTTTAACTCCAAGTCCAAGCCTAAGACCTTCAAGTCCGTCAAGGTTTGGCAGTCCGTCAAATTGTCCCAACAGCGATATAACTTCCTTGAGCAGATATTCCTCGGCGGTAGTGAGAGGCTTGCTGAATATCGAGAAGTTAGGATTTGCGTAGCGCAGACACATCTTTTTACGCCCGTTTTTTTCGTTACCGATATAATAACGTTCGATGTCTACACCTGTAAACGGACCTTTATATTCAAGATATTCAATATCCTTTTCTATAGTTCTGCGACTCACTCCATCGGTATCAGGTTCTATCTCTGACAAACGGTTGCAAACCTCCTCTGTCAAGTCGTCAAGTGAATAATTATGATACCTGTTCGACAAAAGTTCATCAAGTATTTTATAGCGTGTCAACGCATTTTTATTCTTTGGCATAATTCTCTGTTTTATTCAATATGAAGGTTCCTTATCACAACAATTCCGTCTCTACCGACCATCATCAGTTTCTTGTTGTCGAGCGAGAATGAACATGACGCCACTGATTCTATTTCAGCAACTCCTGCATCAGACAAATCGCTAATTGTCGGTACAATCTGTTCGTTCGGATTTTCTACCGAATGGACAAAAATCATTGTTGAAGGTTGATGTCCCCAATTATGATTTTCATCTTTATAAGGCACATATCCTTGATTTGACAAAGCTATGTATTTGCCATCAGGACTGAATGTTAGAAAATTTCTGCCTGAAACTTCATTTACTCCAGAATCATCATAAACATTTCCATACAATAATGTCGGCAGACTGTCATAGGCTGCATAAAAGCCTTTTTGTGTAAAAGCTGCTGTCCATACGGCATAATGTTTAGTATCTTTTTTTATCTCTTTGTGATTGTCCATATCATAGATCAGCAACAGTCCTTTATAAAAACAATTATCAGGGTAACGGCCGACGATGGCTACATATCGCGAATCATATGAAAATGCGACATAATTTAAAAAACGCAATTTGGGTCCTAATTCTATCTCACAATAAAGTTCATCTGTTCCAACTTTTCGTATTGTGGCATATCCATAATCTTCTGTTATTATATCAGTAAAACATGTTGTTGAACTTAGCAAATATTCAATATTTCGGTTTTTAAAATAGTCTTTATGCATATTTATAAATTCCTTACGTGCTTCTTTCTTTTCTTCTTTTTCTTCATTACTGATACCAAAGTGATAATCATATTTTTCAATCATATCACGAAGCTGTTCTTTTGATATAAAAACTTTATTTATTCTATCCAGATGTTTTATATATTTGCTTAATGCACTGTCGGCATACAACTTACCGTCAGGACTGACAAATCTATAATTGGTTATATAGTCCTGATTTATGTATTGCCTTGTCATAGGGTCTATGACTCTCGGACGACGATGGCTGCCATCTACTTTAAACAAAGGACGATATCCATTGATCTGAGATATAAAACTCGTATTAGGAAAATATTGTTCTTCTTGTGTGCCGGTATTCATCAATATTAAATCATCGCCTTTCTGATAAACAATGTTCTCGCCGTCATCCGACATTAATACATTGCCATAGGTTGAAGTATCAAATAAAGACTCTAATATTGGCACATTTATGAATCCGCCTTGAGCTTTTGACATCCTGCCTAAAAACACATGTGTGCCTTTGACTGAAATGGCATAATTCAGTTCTTCAGATAAAGCCTTTACATCCTCAGGCAAATCAACTTTTGTATTCCACAACATCACTCCACAACAATACAGCTCCTTATTGCCATATTTCAAGTGCTTTTGCTCTGTATATTCACGAAAGCCATAATCTGTATTATTATCAAACTCGAACTTAGAGTATTCTGAACTGTCTTTTGGAGAAAAAGCATATATTACATTTTGTCTTTTATCTTTTCTTTGCTTTAATATTCCATATTTTTCAAAATGGTTCCAGGTAAAATTCCCTTTCATAAAGAGAGTTATCTTACCTTCATGAAATTCATAAATGCTCTCATCACCATCTCTGTCCTTTTCTGAAAGAAATATTCTTCCGGCAAAACAGTATTTGGTAAAATCACCACGTAAAACTACTCCATCACCGTTCAATACAATTAATTTTTCTCCCTTACTGTATGTTTTAATGAATAAATAATCATCTTCATGTGTAACGTTATTATAATCACTTATTTCAATTTCAAAATTATTATCCGACGTTCTCAGATATTGCTTGCGTATCTCATTTTTTAATCCTGTACGTTCTATGGTGAATGAATTTTCTTCAATCAAATAATACAGCTGTCTTGATAAGACAAAAAATTTCTTTATCTCTTTGTATTTATATGAAATATTAATACCTCCGAGTAATTGTGGTTTCTCCTTATTAAATAAATCGAATTCATGCGCTAAATGGATAATCTGTTTAATCTTATCTTTTTCAGCATCAGTGTCAACTACATCTACATCCTCACAGGTAAATAAAGGATTCTTTAAATCACAAACGTACCACGAATCATTTGACAATATATCATGGACTGATATTTTAGCACTAGACTTAATATATTCAATTTCAACAAAATAATGTCCGTTTGTAAATTTGATAAATTTAATAACGTCAAAAGATCTACAGTTTCTCTTGAGTGATTTTATAATTTCAAGTGTTTCTAACGATAAGGTATAAATCGTTTTATCTTCATGAAAATATAATGCACCGCCATCTTCACATAAAGAAAAGCAATCGCACTGATATTCTTTCTTATCTAATATTACATCATTAAAACGGACAACATTTAACTTGGTTTTACCATCAGCCTCATTTTGAAATATAAGGGTATCTTTATTTAGCAGTATTCCATTGCTATAAGTTATTAATGGACGTTGCTCTGTAAGGGAATACAGAGTTCTTTCATCACACTTGTTACTGAGCAAGACAACATCTTTGTTTACGCATGAAATTTCATCAGGAGAAAAACTTTCAACATACTGTTCATCAGTGTTACGGTTATAAAAATATGTACGGTCTCTCATGACGACAAAACACCACGGTGTTTCTTCAAAGACGTAGCTATTCTTATAAGTACTACCACCAAACCTAACCGCATCTTTCACTTCAACTTCAACAGCACTATTTCTATCATTATTAAGCATAATAATATACCGACCAGGATATTTAAATACATAATTTTTCCGTAAAGAACCTTCATCTAAAATAAACATAGATAATGCAGGCTTTCCGGCATTTAAATCATTTTTATCCTTAGGATAGATACAAACCATCTTATCAGCTTCAGAATATGACTGAATAATGAACTCTGTATTCAAATATCCTTGATGTGGATGTACGGATAGTTTTGCCATAATCGTTTAATGTTGAAAATCATGTACAAAATTACGAATTAATCACGAACTCTATGTTCGTTATATAAATAAAACACATAAATTCGCACAATAAATAATATATACATCTTTAGATTTTATATTGTAAACATTCTTCATGTTTTCCCGACCGTTTAACGCTCTCAGAACACGCATGCTCTTCGCCATACCGCGATTTTGGGCAGAAAAGGGCAAAAAACGGGATGTTTTGTTAAAGCACTGATAGACAGGGAGTTGCAGCGAATAAGAGAGAAAAGCGGAAGTGTTAAAAAACATAACCGGCCCACTTACGCATAAAAAGTGGCCCGTTTACGGATGAAAAGGTGCCATTTCAGAGGCTCAAACTTATAGTTTCAGGCTCAGAAATGGCTGATTTTAATGATATGTTCCGACTTATTTATAAACGTATGTTAATTAAATGACGTTCTTATTGTCACTTCATTAACATACGTTTACTTTTCGTTTTCCAGATTGAAAAATATTTTTGTCATAAGTTTTTACCGCCATCTCCACGCCTCATTTAAACTATGAAATAAAAAGCGCTTATGAAAAATCTAACCAAAATCAGCTCAATATAAAAAATACAGACCGAATACTAACAACCGATTTTGGTTAAAAAATTTTTCATTATTTTGCGTTATCTTTTGTTTATATTTATATTTTTCCTCATTTCCGCAACTCTTTTATCCTCTCATGAC
>NZ_HF986789.1:0-1191 GCF_000431195.1 Prevotella sp. CAG:255
AATACGTTTCATTACACCCTGTATTGAGCTTTGACGGAAGTTGTCGCTGTTTGACTTCATCGTCAGGCGGTAAACACCTATAACACAAGGATGCTCCTGTGCAGGGTTAAAGTCGCCACGGTTGAAATAGTCATAATATCCTGCCATCTTCAACACCTGATCGGCAATGAAGTCCTTACGTGTGCGGTTGCTTTCAACAATGGCATGTATCAGATTCTCCGGAACGTCTGCATAGTTTGCCAACAGCTGTTTCGTGTCTTTCGGCAGGCAGTAACCGCCGTAGCCGAAGCTCGGATTGTTATAGTGTGTGCCAATTCGCGGGTCAAGGCATATTCCCTGAATGATAGCCTGAGTGTCAAGTCCTTTCACTTCTGCGTATGTGTCAAGTTCGTTGAAATAGCTTACACGCAGAGCCAGATATGTGTTGGCAAACAGCTTTACAGCCTCTGCCTCTTTGAGTCCCATAAACAGTGTGTCGATGTTCTCCTTTATGGCACCCTGTTGCAGCAGTTCGGCAAATGTCCTGGCTTTCTCCTCCAGATTATCGCCGGCAATGGCCTTTATAGCCTCGTTCTCGTCATCACGTCCTGCAATATGCTTAGGATATCCTACGATGATACGGCTGGGATAAAGATTGTCATACAGTGCCTTGCTCTCTCTCAGAAACTCCGGCGAGAACAGCAGGTTGAACTTCTTGCCTTGCAGCTTTGCGTCGTTCTTGAAACGTTCGGCATACTTAACATAAAGGCTTCGGCAATAACCTACGGGTATGGTGCTCTTTATCACCATCGTGGCATCAGGATTGACATCCAGCACAAGGTCGATAACCTCTTCTACATGACTTGTGTCGAAATAATTCTTCACAGGGTCATAGTTTGTCGGAGCTGCTATAACCACATAGTCGGCTTCCTTATATGCAGCTGCACCGTCAAGCGTTGCAGTCAGGTTAAGTTCTTTTTCTGCGAGATATTTTTCTATATAGTCATCCTGTATAGGACTTATCTTGTTGTTTATTTTCTCTACCTTTTCAGGTATTACGTCAACTGCAGTTACTTTATGGTGCTGGCTTAAAAGTGTTGCGATACTAAGTCCTACGTAGCCTGTTCCGGCCACAGCAATCTGTAAGCTATTAAAATCTTTCATATTTTATATTTTTACTGATATCCTAAAATTCTTATTTAAAAAGTAATC
>NZ_HF986790.1:0-1327 GCF_000431195.1 Prevotella sp. CAG:255
ACTTTCTCATCCGTCTTGACAGCGAGGCAAAAAACATCTGCTACCTTTCAGCGACACCGATACAAGACAGGTATCTTGATTTCGTTCCGCAGTTCAAAGGCCTTCCGTACATAAAGCTCGAATGGGACCAAGCCGTGCTTGAAGAACCAAACGTCAGGGAGATACAGATGAAGAAGGACGAGAGCGCGGAGAAAATCTGTAGTAATATAATCCGTGACTTTAAGACTAACGGGTATTTTGCGAGGAAAGTGGTAAACGGACAAGTTGTTTATTCAACAGAAGCCTGCATATTCCTTAATGAAGTACGGTCAATCATAAACATAATCGTGAAGAACAACCTTAAGCCCGACGAGGTTACGATATTGTGCTCCGACGGAAAGGTATCAGGATTACCAAAGGGGTTCAAGGCAGGAGGGTTGTGCACAGACAAGTACAATCCACTGAACAAGACATTCACGTTCTGCACCAAGGCATCGTTCGAGGGAGTTGATTTTTACTCTACAAACGCCATGACCTACGTATTCATAAATGCCGGGAAGGAGTGGCAGACCTTGGACATAATGCTCGACATACCGCAGATACTCGGTAGGCAAAGGCTCGACATAAACCCGTTCCGACACGATGCGGTCATATATTACAAGACAAAACCGAACTGCCTTTCGGAACAAGAATTCAGGTTGCAACAAACGGCGATGGAACTTGAAACAGAACAATTCATCAACGGCTTCAACAACGCTCCTGACTCGATGAAGGAAAGACTGATAAAATTAGTCCGTGACAGGGCAGACGACAAGAAGTTCATTGACGATTATGTCGACGTGTTGCAGGTAAACGGAAGGCAGACACTCGGGATAAACACTCTCGTACAGATGGCGATGTGGAACAAATGGCACCAGCGCAGCCACTATTACAACAATTCATGCCAGCTGATGGCAAACATACAGTCGGCCATAGCGAAGAACGTAAAGCCGCAGGAAGTAAAGAACTTTGAACAACAATACTACTCTGCAAGCGATAAGGATAGGCTAAAGATATATTCCGACTTCCGAAATTCACATTCACGATACGACCCATTCATCCTGCAAAACCCGTTCATCGACATACGCCATCATTCATGGTTCGACGTGTTGGGCTATCCTGAACTTATGCGGCTTAACTTCGACGAGCAGAGAATTGGACAAGCCTACGATTATTGCTGCAATCATGAGCCGATAATACGGAAGTGCAGGGAAGCGTTTACGGTCGGCAATTTTTACACTAAACCCGAGGTGAAGAAAAACGCTACAGCAAATCTATGACGGTCTCGGACTTGTGGGAAAGAAAGCAA
>NZ_HF986791.1:0-727 GCF_000431195.1 Prevotella sp. CAG:255
TTGGATGAAATATTGAGCCATAAAGCCGTATTGCCCGACGTGAAACATCCTTTGCCTTTGTTCAAGGATTATCTTCGCAACGGGTATTATCCTTTCAGACGTGACGAGGAATATGAAATGGAGTTGCTTCAGGTAATAAACCAGACAATGGAAGTTGATATTCCTACGCACCTTCAGGCAAATGTCTCGTTAGGCAAAAAGCTGAAAAGCCTGTTGATGGTCGTGGCGAAGAGCGTTCCGTTCAAGCCGGTGATGCAAAGGTTGGCCGAGGCAACAGGAATAAGCAGGAACGACATCCCAGATTACCTCGTCTATATGGAACGCGCCGGAATGATAACCCAGCTAAGGAACTCTACCGGAGGTATTCGTGGATTGGGAAAAGTGGAGAAACTGTATCTTGACAACACCAATCTTATATACGCTCTTTCGCCTGAACATGCTGACATAGGAAACGTAAGGGAAACATTTTTCATGAACCAGATGAGAGTGATGAACGACGTTACAAGTTCGTCCATTTCAGACTTTGAGATTGACGGCAAGACTTTCGAGATTGGCGGAAGGAAGAAAGGACAGAAGCAGATAGAAAACGCCGAAGAAGGCTATATCGTAAAGGATGACATAGAGAGCGGATATGCAAATGTTATACCTCTTTGGACTTTTGGACTGAATTATTAAAATGTATTCAGGTAATATAAATCCTAAAAGCAGTTTATCGGTGGCAAAGTTA
>NZ_HF986792.1:0-3066 GCF_000431195.1 Prevotella sp. CAG:255
CTACACTGACCTTCGGTTCTTATATTCAATTCCGGCGGAGCACAGATCCGCCGGAACAGCAGCTAACCATACAAAACTATTTTAGTGAATACAATGCTATTGTAAATTCTTTAGTTCCGGATAATCCTCTTCTATTATCTCGGAATCTAATTCATTATCGTCAGTCAATCTGATTTTTTTATTTGCACGAAACTCATGCCATATTATCTTCAGCTCTCCGATAATGCTATTATATTCATTAACATTATATTTATATTTGTAATTATTCGCCCTTTGGCACCAATATTTCATTATGCCAAGAAACTTATTTATATCCTCTAGATAGTTATTTATGTCCAGTTGCCTTCTTATTTCCACTACATCATTTTCCGGTTCATACTGATAGTCTTTTATGGGTTTAATATATGTGTTAAAGTCATCTGTTGATATAGGCTCACATTTCTTTAGATTCTTGTTTCCATTTTTCATATTATGAAACATAGATATAGTCCTTTGAGCTATATTATTTTTAAATACGAAATAAATGGTATCATATAAATCTATGTCTCTGCCTAATATCTCATTTGTATGTGAAACCTTATCGGCAAGTTTAGTTCCCGACAGGTTCATTACATTTTCATATCCCATTCTGAGTTCCAAAAGCATAAGATAAGGGCTTGAGAATCTGTTTTTGTCTAAGTGCTTCTTTATGCCGATAACAGCATCTACAGTTTCTTTTTTATCCCCGGCACATTCAATCTCCTCATATTTGTCCATGTCGAGGCATTCAATGGACTCATCAAAATATTTCTTGCCGTGATAGTCTTTTTCCGAAACATCCTGCAGTTTCATTCCGCATACTGGATACAATTTATGCCCAGTTATTATTTTGTTATCATACACCAAGGCTTCCATATTGCTCTATTTTATGATATGCCATATTGAACGATTTAAATATTTCCTCAATGTCCTGACCAAGATCTTTATAGATATATTTAAAGCGTTGCTCCGACTCTTCTGCCAAATAGAAATGTGTTCTGTCTTCAACATTCTCTTTCTTTGCAATAGCGCTTATCGCGTCAACCATATTCGGGTTATGGCTTGCCACCATTATCTTTGTGCCCGTTTCTTTATTGAGCAGAACAAGAATATGTGCAAACTCTACAATCCATTGCGGATGCAGATGAGCTTCAGGCTCATCAATCAGCAACAAAGTCTTTTCATTAAGATACCCGTTTTCAAGAAGTCTCAATATATATGAGAACGACTTAAATCCTGTAGCCGTTTTATCTAGTTTTATGTTGAGTCCGTCCTCACTCACAAAATGCAGTTCTTTCTGACCAAAGTCATCTTTTTCAACATCAACACGCCCATTCATCAGGTGTGTTATTCTTCTTATTATTTTTTTATATGCGTCAGTGCCGGCAAAGTCCTTATTTTCATCCAGCATCAGGCTCTTCAGGTCGTTCCAGAACACATTGTCATCCTTACCTTCTTCCGACACAGCCATCGGTGTGTCAACGTATATTGCCTTAGTAAGATTATACAAGTTGCCTACACTGCCTTTTTGAAACAGCTTTACGCCGTCTTCTTCAACATTTATATTGTTAGGACTCGTCTCATCTATATCAAAATTATCATGCAAAAGCATAAGAAAATCATCCATTGAACGTTTTCTCTTACTTTCATAATAATTATTTTTTATGTGTTCTATCTCGCTTAATTCTGCATATCTGAAGGAACTTAATACATCATCAAAATTTTCATTTTCATTGTATTTTATACCAAGAAAACCAAACACTCTTTCTCTTTTGGTTGGCGAAGGTGAATCTTTTAAATATATATACAGAATATCACAGAATCTTTCTATAACCTTTTCTGCTATATGCTGTATAATTTCGACTTTATCCTGTTCGCCATTATCTTTTAAACTGCGTATCTTTGATGACGCCTCTCTGAAAAACAAAGAGTTGCTATGGTCTGTATCCTTGTCTATATCCCTTCTTGCAAAGTTAAGTCCGGTAAAGATATTCTGAATCTGACTGACATATCTGTCATAAATAAATTCATCGTATAGGTTTGCTCCGTTAACTATATAATACAGCCACTTTGACAATGTACTTTTGCCACATCCGTTTATTCCGGAAAGCACTGTTATTCCGTCAATTGATATGGCAGCTTTTTTAATTGCATGATAATCGCTAAGCTTATATATGTATTTACTCATTGTTTTGCTGTTTATAGATTTAACTTCACAAGTAATAATTTTCTTACTCTTACAAAAGTAACAACAAAAAGAGATTTATACAATATTTTTAACTGAAAAATAACAAAAACATTAAACTACTTCCAACCATTTGTATTATTAGTTATTTTATAGAAAGCATATTTACCGACATATGTCTTCCATAGAAGACATGTTTTCTCTGAATTATTCCATATATAAAAATCACTGTCTACAAACCTGTCATCATATATACAACGCAAAAGAGGTCATGCCACTACCCCGTCAGGAGTAATGGCATGACCTCTTTATGTATAAATATAGTGAACAGGAGACTGTATTAACAGCCTTATGGTCTATGGATCTACTACATGTGCGTTGCGTATTATTATCGCACGCACTACGTTAGTGTTGTAAGCATAAGACTGTATTAACAGCCTTATGGCCTATGGAGCTACTACATGTGCGTTGCGTATTATTATCGCACGCACTACGTTAGTATATGGCTCTAACTCCTAGCCAACCCCGTTAGTGATAACTACTATAACTACTTTAACTACCTAGAAACGAAATAGGAAGTAATCGGATTAAATAAATCCTTATATTCAATTCCGGCGGAGCACAGATCCGCCGGCACAATAGCAACGTAGTGCGTTTTACGAAAGTGAAAAGTTAAAAGTGAAAAACGAAAAATCCAAATGTATGTGGTTTCTACTTGTAAGCATTACGTTTGCACATGGATTTTTCACTCTTCACTCTTAGTTCTTCACTTAAATATGCTCCTAGCCAACTCCGTTGGCGATAACTACTTTAACTACCTAGAAACAAAATAGGAAGTAATCGGATTAAATAAATCCTTATAT